>JADLCW010000108.1 GCA_020847015.1 Thermomicrobiales bacterium
ACCGCGACCCGGCCGCTCGCGACGGCAGGCGATCAGCTCGCCTTGACTTCGTTCCAGATCTGAACGCGCTTGGTGAAGTTTTCCGGAGTCAGCAACCACGAGAGGCGATCGCCGTAGGTCATGCCGATCTGCTCGTTGGCGGCGGCGTCGGTGGTGTTGCCGTAGCCCTTCTCCGTCGAGAGCAGCCCGCCCACCTTCTTGTCCAGACAGGCGTCGATCCAGGCGTGGGCGAGATCGACATTCTTCGCCCCGCTGCTGACCACCCAGCAATCGAGCCAGCCGATGGCCTTTTCCTTCGGGATCGTCAGCGCGGCATTGACGCCCTTTTCCTTCAGCGCGGCCAACTGCGGCTCGCCCATGGAGAACATCAGCTTGATGCCGTTCTCGGCGAAGATCTGGACGCCTTCATCGAACCCGGCGAAGTAGGTCAGCAACAGCTTCTTCTGCTCGATCAGTTTCTGCTTGACCTGCTCGAACTGCTCGTCGGTCAAGTCGTAGGGGTTCTCGAAGCCGAGCACCAGCGCGGCGAGGACGATCGAGTTGTTGGCGTCGTCCAGGGCGATCATCTGCTGCTCGTACTGCGGATCCCACATCACCAGCCACGAATCCGGAGCCTCGGGGAACGTATCGACATCGTAGATGAGCGGCAGCGACCCCCAGGCGAAGGGGACGCCGTATTGATCGTCGCCGCGCATGACCGGCTCCACCTTCTGGAACTCGGGCACGATGTTCGCCGCGTTCGGCAGCTTTGCCATGTCCAGCGGCTGGAGCAGATCGGCGTCGATATAGCGGGCGAAGGCGGAGGTGTCGAAGGCGACCACGTCGAAGTCCGCGCCTTTCGACCCCTGCATCTTGGCGAACATCTCGTCCACCGAGCCGGTGTAGACGACGTTCACCCTGGCTCCGGTCGCCTCCTGGAACGGGTCGAGCCATTGCGGTTCGGCATACCCCTCCCAAGTCAGAATGCGCAGTTCCTTGTCCTGGGCGCGGATGATGTTCGGCATGGCGAGCGCGGCGCCCGCGCCGGCGAGACCGGCGGTGAACTGGCGGCGAGTGAGCGCGCGGGGTGCGGTCATGACTGGCTACTCCTTCGCATCGACGACGACCCCGACTGGCTGGCGCGACCGCTCGCGCCATGTCGACGCCGCTCCGCCAGCGCTCGGGTGCAGGTGCGGCCGCGCCGGTGCAGGTCGCCCTGCATTCGCGCTCGCCGCGCTGTTCCACCCGTGCTTGCCGGCTAACTTGTATCCTAGCAAAGAAGTCCTCGCGCGCAACGGCATGGCGAGGCGGAGCCGCACGGCGACCCGCGTGGGCTGCCGCGCGGGGCCGGGCGAGACGACGCGCCGGGCGAAAGGAGCGAGCCGGAAGATGAGCGGACTGCTGTCCATCCAGGCGGTGAGCAAGCGGTTCGGCGATGACCGGCCGGCGGTCGATGATGTCAGCCTGGAGATCGGGCGGAATGAGTTTTTCGCGCTGCTGGGGCCATCGGGGTGCGGCAAAACGACGCTGCTGCGGATGATTGCGGGGTTGGAAACACCCAGCGCGGGTCGGATCACGATCGACGGCGAGGATATGATCGGCGTTCCCGCCAACCGGCGCCCGGTCAATCTCGTATTCCAGTCCTATGCGATCTTCCCGCACATGAACGTGCTGCAAAATGTCGAATACGGGTTGATGGTCGTCGGTGCGCCAAAGGCGGAACGGCGGCAGCGAGCGATGGAAACGCTGGAGTTGGTGCAGCTTGCCGATCTTGCCCGGCGCGCCCCGGGTCAGCTTTCCGGCGGGCAGCGGCAGCGGGTGGCGCTGGCGCGCGCGCTGGTCAAGCGACCCAAGGTGTTGCTGCTGGATGAGCCGCTCTCGGCGCTGGACGCCAAGCTGCGCGATACGATGCAGACCGAGCTGGTGCACTTGCAGCGGCGGCTCGGATTCTCCTTTGTGATCGTCACCCACGATCAGGACGAGGCGCTCTCGATCGCGACGCGGATTGCGGTGATGCGCGACGGGCGGGTCAGTCAGGTGGGAACCCCGCGGGAGTTGTACGAACTGCCGGCGTCGCGGTTCGTCGCCGAGTTCATCGGACGCATCAACCTGTTCGACGCCCGGCTGGTCGCAACCGAAGGCGGCGCGGTGGTGTGCGATGCGGACGAGCTGGGGCGGGTGGCGGTGACGACGCCGCGACCAGCGGGCGGGGTGGTCACGCTTGCGGTGCGACCGGAGCGGTTGCGGATCACGGCGGCGAAGCCCGCCGGCGACGTGGTGAAGGTGGCCGGCGTGGTGGGAGATGTCACCTATCTTGGCGATGCGGTGCGGGTGGCGCTGACCACGCCGCAGGGGCGCCGCGTGCTTGCCAGCCTGCCGAACGATGGGCGGCTGGGCGAGAGCTTGCCCGAGATCGGTCAGACGCGCTGGGCGAGTTGGGCGCCGGCCGACATGCTGGTGCTGGGCGACTGAGCGGGCAGTCGGGGCGCATTGCGCGATCGCACCCGATCAGCCATCGCGCGGCAGCGTCACGATGAAGCGGCTGCCAGCCCCCGGTTCGGATTCGACCCGGATACGGCCGCCGTGCGCTTCCACCAGCATGCGGCTGATATACAGCCCCAACCCCAGACCACCGGCCCCGGTCGCCTCCGCCCGGTAAAACCGCTCGAACATGCGCGGCAGATGCTCCGGCAGAATGCCTGGCCCCTCGTCCGCGACGGTCACCCGCGCCTCGGTCGCCGTCGCCTCGATCCGCACTTCGACCGAGCCGCTCTCCTCCTGGAACTTGACCGCGTTGCCGAGCAGATTCTGCAGCACCTGCCCCAGTCGGTCGGCGTCCCAGTCGCCAATCACCGGTTCGGGCGGCTCATGCACGACGATGCGGCTCCCCGGAGTTTGCGTGCGGACGATTTCCGCTTCACGCTGCGCCAGTGTCCCAAGATCCATGGGGGCCGGTCGGATCCGCAGGCGACCTTCTTCCAGTTGCACCAGATCGGCCAGGTCGTCGAGCAACCGCTGCATGCGGTCGGTCTGGGCGAGGATGGCCGCCACCGTCGCGGCGTGGTAGGCGCCGCGTCGCTGCAGCAATTGAGCGCCGCCGCGCACCACCGTCACCGGGGTTCGCAGGTCGTGGGTGACCATCGCCAGATAATCGCGTTGCAGCAACTCGAGTTGTTTGCGCTCGGAGATGTCGCGGGCGATGGTCGAACTGCCCACCACCTTGCCGCTGCGATCGTGCAGCGGCGAGATCGACAGCGAGACGTGCAAGCGGCGTCCGTCTTTCGCCAGCCGCACCGTTTCCTGGCGTTCGATCCCCTCGCCGCGGGCGGCCCGGACGAGGAACTCCTCGGCCTCCTCCAGTCGATCCGGCGGGGCGAGCATGAATACCGATCGCCCAATCGCCTCGTCGGCCGTGTAGCCATACAGGTGCTCCGCGCCGCGGTTCCAGTCGGTGATCGCCCCGTCCAGGGTTTTGGCGAGAATCGCGTCGTCGGCCGCGCCGACGATCGCCGCCAACCGCGCCTGAGCCGACTCCGCTTGCTTGCGCTCGGTGACATCCTGGATTTGCGCGACGAAATGGAGAGGAGCGCCGGCCCGATCGCGGATGAGCGCGACGCTCAGCAGCACCCAGACGATCGCGCCGTCTTTGCGGTAGTAGCGCTTCTCCCACTGATGCGCTCCCATTTCGCCGCGCAGGATGCGACCCCGATGAACCAGATCGATCGCGAGATCGTCCGGATAGGTGAGATCCTGAAAGCGCAGGCGGAGGAGGTCGATCTCGTCGTAGCCAGTGATTGCGCACAGCGCCCGGTTGACTTGCAGCCAGCGGCCGTCCAGCCCGACCAGCGCCATGCCGGCGGACGCGCCGGCGAAGGCGCCCTGCCATCGCGCCTCGCTCGATAGCGCTTCGGCGTAGAGCCGGGCGTTGTCGATGGCGAGCGAAGCCCGCTCGGCAAGCGCTTCGGCGAGCGCCAACTCCTCGGCCCCGAATGCGCGGTCGGATTCGGAGATGGCGAAGCCGATGACCCCCTGAATCTGACCGCGCGCGATCAAGGGAACGGCCATATAGGAACGCAACCCCAATTGCGTGAGCAGCCGCAGATGATCCGGGTCGTGCACGCCAAGGGCGAGGTGTTCGGGCAGAACTTCCGGGGACAGGATGGGGCGACCGGTGCGCGCGACCTCGGGCGGCCCATAGCCGGACTTCGGATCGGCCGGGAAGCGGCGGCGCATGTCCTTCACCAACCCGACCTTGGCGGGGTCGGCATGCGCGACGACCACCTGCCGCAGCCGACCGTCAGGATCCAGAAGATCCACCGAGCACCAGTCGGCGAGCGCCGGCACGGCGAGCGCCGCCACCCGGGCGAGGGTGTCTTCGTGGTCGAGCGAGGACGCGAGAATCGCGCTGGCTTCGGCCAGGAAGGCCAACCGGCGCTGCCCGGTTTCGGCTGCCTCCTGCGCTGCTTCGGCGCGCTCGCGGCGCAGCCGATCCTGCTCGGCCCGCCGCGGTTCGGTCACATCGCGCCCGGTGCCCAGCAACCAGGTCACCCGACCGGCCGCATCGCGGATCGGCACGGTGCTGGTGAGCCACCAGATGCCGTCGTCGTCTTCGGATTGCGGCTCCATTTTGTTCAACAGCGGTTCGCCGGTGCGCACGACGCGTTGCTCGTCGGCGAAGTATTGGCGAGCCAGCGACTCCGGGAAAAAGTCAAAGTCGGTGCGGCCGACCGCCTCGGCGGGGTCGTCGAGACCCAGGATGCGAGCGGCGGCGTGATTCAGTCGGACGAAGCGCGATTCGGTGTCCTTGATCCAGACCGCTTCCGGCAACCCCTCCATCAGCAGGCGCAGCATTCCCTGCTCGGCGGCGACGGCCCGTGCGGTCTCTTGACGCTCGGTCAGATCGCGCACAACGAGCATCCGCGGCCCGTTCGGAGCGCCGTCAAGTGGGGAGACGGATGCTTCGACGGTCAGCCGGACGCCATCCTGGCGGATCGCCTCCGTTTCGACGAGTTGGCCGGAGCCGGCGGCAAGGATGCCGGGAACCAGGTCGTCGATAGGGAAATCGGCTGCGTCCGCGGAGGTATAGCCGAACAGCGTTTCGGCGGCCGGGTTCCAGAGCAGCACGCGGTCGTCGCTGCCGGCGATCGCCACCGCATCGCGGGTCTCCCGGAACAGGCGGCCAAAACCGAAATCTTCAGGCGTCGGTCGGCGCTCGGTCGACCGCTCCCCGGGGTTGTCCGGACTCACTGTCGCCCCTCCGCTCCCTGCTATTAAAGCGCAGTTCAGGCAAAGGCGCGGCGAGCGGGCCGCCGATAGGTCGGATTCCGATTGATTTGCGGCTCAGCTACTCAAAGAAACGACTCCACGACCGCTCGCGTTTCCTTCGACGCCACCACTGGCACGAACTCGAAATCCATCAGATCGCCCCAGCCGAGCGTCCATTCCTGAAGCAGCCGCGCGTCATCGCATTCCATGACCTGGAAGCACCGCGCGAGATTCGGCTCGATCCAACTCGCGACGTACGAGAGCCCCTCGGGGAGGAAGCGACCCTCGTCGCGCAATCGCCGATACGCGGCGACTGCCGCGTCCCGACTCTTGAATCGTTCGATCACCATGAACAGCATCGCCCGTCTCCCTTTCCGCAGCCCCAGCCGGCGGCCGACACGATACCCGAGCCGACGGCGCCGCGGAATCGGCAGCATCGCTCGGTCGCGCGATCCGGGCGGCGAGCGTGGCGGCGTGCGAGGGTAGAATCGGGAGCGCACGTCGCGGCGGGCCGGCGCCGCGCGCATCCGCGGGGGTTCCGATTCGTGATCGCTTTTCCCATCATCGCCATGCTGATCGGCGCCGCCTGTGCCGCGCTCGTCGCTCGCGACGCCATGCGCCGACCCAAACCGGATCGCATCGCCTGGACGATCGCCTTTCTGCTGTTCGCCATTGCCGCCGGTAGCGAGGTGCTGGGCGCCGTCGCCGGCTGGAGCCCGGCGCTCGTCCGCGTCTACTACCTGTCCGGGGCGGTGCTGGTGGTGGGGTATCTCGCGCTTGGCGAGCTGTATCTGCTGGCTCCGCGACGGATAGCTCGGTTCGGGCCGGGAGCCGCGTTGCTGGTGACCGCGCTTGCCGCCACGTTGGTGCTCGACGCGCCGATCGACCTCGAACGAATGGCGACCGAGGGGTGGCAGGCGCTCGAGCGCGGCCCGGCGCTGATTGTCGCGACGGTCACGATCAACGCGCTGGGGACGGTCGTGCTCGTCGGCGGGGCGCTCTGGTCGGCGTGGCGGTTTTGGCGCAATGGCATTTTCCGTCACCGCATGATCGGGTGCGTGCTGATCGCGCTCGGTACGCTGGCGGTGGCGATGGGCGGCACGCTGACCCGGTTCGGCCAGCGCGAATACCTCTACATTGCGATGGCGATCGGCATCGTGCTCATCTTCTGGGGGTATCTGGAAACCCGTCGCCCGGATACGGCCGCGGCGAGTGCGATTCCAGCGGCGCCGGCGCCGCCGATCGGCGAGCGCGGTTCGGTCGTGGCGTTGCCGCCGGCGCGCCCGACCCGCGCCGATTTCGAATTGACCGATCCGGGCGCGGCGCTGATCGCGTCCTGGCTGGGCAGCCGGAGCGCCGCCGAAATCGGCGAACTGTGCCGGGAGTGGAGCGTTCCCGCCGGACCGGCCGACGCGTTGAATCGGGAGGATGCGCGGCGCGTCTGGCGACTGCGGTTGCTGCTGGATCCAGAGGCGCGGCAGGCGCTGGACGCGCTGCCGGTTCCGGTGCGTCGCCAACTGGGCGAATTGCGGGCGGAGGTGCTCCTGCCGGAACCGATCGACGAGGCGGACCGCGTCGCCGTCGGCTGACAGACGGAACGGCCGCGCGGGTACAACTCAGCGGGCGGCGCGAAGAACCGCAGGCCGACCCATCTCGGGATCCGGCCGGTTGCCGAGGTCTCCGCTCAGCCACGAACCGACGCTGACCAAGAGGGTCCCCATGTTCCGGATGAGCCGCGGGCGGCGGATCGGTTCGGTGCGCTCCACCTGGAGCAGCAGGCGGTCGTGTTCCGCCCCCTTTGCAAAATCGCGGTGACGATACCGCGCGTAGAGTTCGTTGACCCCCATCTGCACGATCGTATCTCCCTGCGAACCCATGGGCGCCATCCCACCGCGACGCGTTGCCGCCCGAGCCGGGGTGCGAAACCCCGGCTCCGTTCAGCCGACGCGAATCAGCCGGCGGCGCCTGAGTCGTCGAGCAGGCGCAACGCCTCCTCGATATCGAGATCGCCGCGCTCAACCGCTTCCAGCAACCGGCGTCGCGCGGTTGGTGCTTCGGCAATGTCGCCCGTCGCCTGGACCACGGCTGGAGCAGGCAGTGTTGGCGCGGCGGTCGGCTCCGACGGCGTCGGCGAGATGTTCCCGTTGGTGGCGGGGCCGACCGGAGACGCCGGCGCGGCGCGCACATCCGCCCGCGTGACCGGGGGCTCCGGCGCACGCCTGGGCTCGGGTGGCGCGGCGACGCCCGGGGCAGCGTCCTGGATCGACGTTCGCCGCAGGGCGACGTCGCCGCTGACGGTCTGGATAACGAAGCGCATCGGGCCGCCGCCGTCGATCGTCCAGGCGCGTCGGTCGGTTCGCACGAATCCGTCGTCCGTGCGGGCCGAACCAGAGACGGTCTGCAGCGTCACTTCGCCGCCTACCGGCAGCCGTTCGGCCGGCAGCGCCAACCGCACGTCGCCGCTGACGGTGCGCAGCGCGCCGCCGTCCCGACCCGGGACGATCGCGGCGTCGATATCGCCGCTGACCGTTTCGATGCGGATCGGCGACGCCGCGCCGCGCACGATCGTGTCGCCGCTGGCCGAACGAATCTGCACCGCCCCGTTGATCCCATCCAGCCGCACGTCGCCGCTGGCGGTCGCGACCGATATGCCGCCGACGCAGCGCATCGCGACGATCTCGCCGGAGGCCGTTTTAACATCGACCGGACCGCGCAGTCCGTCCAGCCGCACCTCGGCCGAACCGGCGTTGATCCGCACCGCGACTCCGGACGCGGCGGCGGGGATTTCCACCTGGATCTCGAAACTCTCCAACGCCGACAACACGCTGGAAGCGGCCATGCCGACCAGACGCGCCGCCCCGTCGATCAAGGCGTCAAGGCCGCTTAAATCGGCTTCAATCGATATCGGCCCGGAGGTTGCGCGCTCCGGATGGATGTGGATGCGACCTCCCTCGACGTTGACCGCGACCGTGCTTTCGGTGGCTGGAGCGAGGCGGTCGCCAATGCGGGTCCATGTGACCCGTATATCGGGTCGGTCCACCACCGTCACGGCGATCTCGCCCGCGCCATTGCTGACGGTCAGCTCCGAGAAGCCACGCGGTAGGGGAACGGTTTGCACTCCGGACGATGGGGCGTGTCGGCTCGTTTCGGGGGCGCCAGAGATGTCGTTCATTTCAACCTCCCGCGGTCAACGAACCGGCGTCGGTTCGGATTCGGCCGCGCTGCGGCGATCGATGGTGGCAAGACGGGCCGCTGCTTCGTCGGGGTCGATGCGGCGATCGCGTAGTTCCTGCAACACCGCGCGCCGCCGCTCGCGCCGTACGGCCGGCGGCAAGCGGGGCGCCGTGGCGTCCGCCGCCGGCGGGGGCGTGTCGTCCAGCGCGCGCACCACCTCGTCGAGCCGCGCCCGGATGGTGGGGTAGGAGAGGCCGAGTTCGACCTCCACATCCTTGATCACGCCTCGGTTGCGCAGGAACACTTCGGCGAAGCGCAATTGCTCGCGATCGAGGCGACCGAAGGGGCCGAGCGTGAAGCGCCCCTCCAGCCGGCTGTGGCAGTGCGCGCATTCCAGGCGGGTGACGTCGAAGGTGTCGCCGCACACGGGGCAGCGCCCGGGGATCGGGTAGCCGTGGTCCATCGTATCGCTCCTCCCCGCGCCGCGTATCCGACCCGGGCGATCACAATGATAATTCGAGAATTGATAATGTCAATATCATAGTTGAAAAAATCAATAGCGAAGCCTGCTGATTGCCGTGGCGCCGCTCCGCTATAATCTGGCGTAGCGGGTCGCCGGAGTGCGGTAGAGAGGTGAGCGTCATGGCGAAGTTCCAGATTGGCGATGACGTGCGCGTGGACATGCCCAAAGGCGTGAACAAGCGCGGCGTCGTCGGCGTCAGCGTCATGTTCACCACCTGGCCGGAAGCGCGCTTCGACGGCGCGGTCGGCACGGTGGTGGAGATCAATCCCCACGGTCCCCGGGGCATCCCCCTTTATCTGGTGGATTTCCGGGACCACAAGAACCGGGTCTCCATTCCCTGGCAGGCGGAATGGTTTCGTCAGGAGTGGATCGAGTCGGTTGCGGATCGCACATCGAAGCCGGTGGCCACATCCGGTGCGCTGGTCGCCCCCGAGGGGATGCAGGACACCACGCTGATGGGGTCCACGTAGACCGGCGGGAACGAGAGGGGCGCAACGCGAGAGGCCGGACGACGAATCGTCCGGCCTTTCGCACTGTTGATGCGAGGTCGCCTAGGAGGCGGCGAGCGCCTGGTCGAGATCGGCGATCAGATCGCTGACGGTTTCCAACCCGACGGACACGCGGATGTAGTCGGGAGTGACGCCGGTGGCGCGCTGCTCCTCCTCATCGAGCTGGGAGTGGGTGGTGCTGGCCGGGTGGATGACCAGCGACTTGGCGTCGCCCACGTTGGCGAGATGCGAGAAGAGCTTGACATTGTCGATGAACGCCGCGCCGGCGTCGCGCCCGCCCTTGATGCCGAACCCAAGGATGGCTCCGAACAACCCGGGTCGGAAGTACTTGGTGGCCCGCTCGTAGGCGGGGTGGCTGGGCAGCCCCGGGTAGTTGACCCACGACACCTTGGGGTGCTCGCTCAGGTAGCGGGCGATGGCCATCGCGTTCTGGCTATGGCGCTCCATGCGCAGCGGCAGCGTCTCGATCCCCTGGGTGATGAGGAACGAGTTGAACGGCGAAATCGCGGCCCCGAGATCGCGCAGATATTGCACCCGCAGCTTGATGATGTAGGCGATGTTGGCCCCGAAGTTGGCCGTGTTGAAGACGTCGGTGTAGACCAGCCCGTGGTAGCTGGGATCCGGCTTGGTGAGATCGGGGAACTTGTCGTTGGCGGTCCAGTCGAAGTTGCCGCTGTCGACGACGATGCCGGCGATGGAGGTGCCGTGACCGCCCATGAACTTGGTCAGCGACTCCACCACGATATCCGCCCCGTGCTCGAACGGCTGCACGAGGTAGGGCGAGGCGAAGGTGTTGTCGAGGATCAGCGGCACACCCGCGGCGTGGGCGATGTCGGCCACCGCGCGGATGTCGAGGGTGAGCAGATCGGGGTTGCCCAGCGTCTCCGAGTAGACCGCTCGGGTCTTGTCGGTGATGGCTCCCTTGACCCCCTCCGGCGATGGCTCGCAGAACTTCACCTGGATGCCCATCTTGGGCAGCGTATGAGCGAAGAGGTTGTAGGTGCCGCCGTACAGACTGGTGGTGGAAACGATCTCGTCGCCGGCGCTGGCCAGGTTGAGGAGCGCCAGCACCTCCGCCGACTGCCCGGAGGCGGCCGCCACCGCCCCGACGCCGCCGTACAGCGCCGCCACGCGCTTCTCCAGCACGTCGGTGGTGGGGTTCATGATGCGGGTGTAGATGTTGCCGAATTCCTTGAGCCCGAACAAATTGGCGGCGTGCTCGGTGTTCTTGAACTGGAACGAGGTGGTCTGGTAGATCGGCAATGCTCGCGAGCCCGTGATGGGGTCGGGTTCCTGCCCGGCGTGCAGGGCGAGGGTCTCGAAGCCGAGATTCTGCGGTGTCGTTTCGTCGCTCACGTACGGTCTCCTTCTTTCCGGCGCGGTTCGATTCGCCGCGCGCTTCAGCCAAATCCGCGAATCATGCCCAGCGCATGTCGTCCTTGGGGCCGCGCGGCGGGCGGCGGCTGCGAAATAGCGGACGCCTCACGATCGCTCCTCCGGTAGATGAGCGGCGACGAAGGGCGCCAGCGCTGCGGTCATCGAATCCCATTCCTTGAGGAAGGCGTCGTGACCGTGCGGCGAGTCGAGCTCGACGTACTCGGCGTGTTTGCCGAGCGCGATGATCCGGTCGTGCAGCGCGCGAATCGGTTCCGGCGGAAACAGCCAGTCGGACCGCACCCCGATCAGGAGCACGGGGGCGTTCAGGCGCGCCAGCCACGCCGCTTCGCCACCGTCGCGGGCGACGTCGTACTGATCCATCGCGCGGGTCAGGTAGAGATAGGAATTGGCGTCGAACCGCTTGACGAGCGCGGCGCCATGGTAGTGGAGGTAGCCTTCCACATCGAAGGTTTGCCCGAGCGAAGGGTAGAGGGTCGGGCGCACGGCCGGATTGCGGCCGAAGCGCTCGTTCATGCTCTCCTTGCTGTGATAGGTGACCATGCCGACCATGCG
>JADLCW010000109.1 GCA_020847015.1 Thermomicrobiales bacterium
CGGTCACCCGCTGGATATCGCCGCCCATCGCCGTGGCGAGCGGAGTCAGCGCCTTCTCGGCCACATAGCGGACCATCTTGCGCTCGTTGTCGGTCCAGTTGAAGGTGATCCGCATCAGCGGATTGCCGTACATGTCCTTGTAGGTCGGATCGAGATCGACGTAGTTCTGCCGATAAGATGGGCACTCGCCCTGCATAGCGAAGCTGACACTGTTGTTGTAGTAGTGCTGGACCGCCTTCTTCCAGTCGCTGCCCCACTTGGCGACTCCGGTCGGCAACGGGCCATTGTCGAAGATCGGCCGAGCCCCGGTGTTGTTGCAATTGATGTTGCCGCCGCCGAAGAAGCCGAGTCCGGTGTGGTCGAAGTTGTCGCTGTTGAACTCGTCGATGCAGAAGCCGTTGGCCCCGGACCCCATGAAGCGGTTCAGAACGCGATCCTCGTACCAGACGGTCGCCCCGGCCCCGCCCAACTGATACGAGTAGTTGCGCCCGATGACGCCCTCGCCGCTCTTCGGATCGTAGGGCTGCCCGAGCTGCGATAGCAGCATCAACCGGATATTCTCCAGCGTGAAGGCGCCCAGCACGATCAGATCCGCCGGCTGCTCCTGCTCGATTCCGTTGGCGTCGTAGTAGGAGACGCTGCTGGCGACGCCGTCCTTGTGGTTGATCCGGAAGGCGTTGGAGAACTGCCGGATCTCCAACTGCCCGCTCTTCAGTGCGCTCGGCACGGTCGTCACGATCGGGCTGGCCTTGGCTCCCACGTGGCAACCGAACCGCTCGCAAAAACCGCAGTAGTCGCACGCTCCGAGCGTCATGCCATCCGGGTTGGTGTAGACGTTCGGGCTGTTGCCGTTCGGCTGCGGGAAGGGCTTGAACCCGAGCTGCTCGCATGCCTCCCGGAACATCGACGGACCGTAGGCGATCCGGTTTGGCGGCTGCGGATACTCCTCGGAGCGCGGCCCCTCGAAGGGGTTGCCCCCCTCGACGATCTTGCCCTTCAGATTACCGGCCTTGCCCGAGATGCCGAACGTCTTGTCGAACTGGGTGAAATACGGCTCCAGCTCGTCGTAGGTGACCCCCCAGTCCTGGATGGTGGTGTCTTCCGGCAGGAAATCCTTGCCGTAGCGCTGCTCCAGATGGCTGCGGTATTCAAAGAAGTAAGACAGGAAGCGCCAGAGTTGCCCGTTCCAGTGAACCATCGCGCCGCCCACTTCATTGCCTGGCAGGAACGAACCAAGCTGGCGCATGGGCAGCGCCGTCTGGCTGGAGTCGTTGCGGAAGGTGAGCGACACCTGACTCACATCTTGGAACAACTGGCTTTGCACGGCGTAGCGCCATTCGTCAAAGTGGTCCTGGATGAAATCGGGGAAGGTGTCGCGGAACGGCCCCCGTTCCAGCGCCACCATCTTCAGATTCGTCGCCCGCTTGCCGATCTCATTGGCGACGACGCTGCACGTCAGGCCGAATCCGACGAACACGACATCGACTTTGGGAAGGGTGGCCACCGCTACTTACCTCCGACGACCTGCTCCTGGTATTGAGCGAGGCTGATGAACGGCCCGTTGAAGGGTTTGCCGTAGTCAAGAATTTCATCGCGGTAGCCCATGTGAGCTCCGGGGAACCCGATCAGCTTCCAGCCGACCATATCGCGGTTGCCGCCGTGCACTGGGTCGGCGAAGAATCCGGCCATGGTGTATTCGAGCAGCAACGCGAAGAAGTCCTTGGCTCCTACGCCTGCCCACGTTGCGGACTCGGCCCCGGAGGGCGGCGTCTCGAACGGCACCGTGTGCCGCGCCGACGTGCCGAAGCCGTCGGGGACGCCCTGTTCCATGTCGGTCAGAATCTCGTCCTGTTGCTCCGGTTTCAGGCTGGCGAACCCGGAGCCGAACTTCTGCTTGGCGTAGACATCCATCGCCTCGACACCAAGGCGGAAGCGGTCCGGCATCATCAAACCGGACTGATCGCCCTGGGTCGGAGCACCTTCCGAAAAAGGCCCCTGCAGGTAGTACGCTCCCCGGAATCCTTCATGCGTTTTCGCCAACTGGCGGTCGATGAAGAAACCGACGCCGGCTTCGGTGGCCCCGGGACCAAGGTCGTCGGTCGGGATCAGCCGCGCCGCCGCCGCTTCGACAATGGCGGCCTGGTAAGGCACGAAGAACGCGTAGCCGGCGTTGGTCGGCTCGCCAGCCGTCATCCCTGCGTGGCCGCTCGCCGCCGGGGTCGACTCCTGCGCCAGCGTCAATGGCATTACCAGCGCGCCAGCCGCCGCCGCGCCTCCCGCCGCACCAGCCCCGATCAGGAAGCGGCGCCGGGTAATGTGCCCGTCCTTCATCACGCTCGGGAGTTCTTGTCGATCGTACACTTCCGGCCGCACCAATGGCTCACGGCCGTTCGCCTCATCGCTCATCTGTCGCATCTCCTCCCGATCGCAACGCTTCGCGCGTCGCTCGCGTTAGGCCGCCTCATCCCTGCACATCGACTTCGCCAGTCATCACCTTCGGAAACGTGTTCATGCTGGCGTAGTGGTACGTACCGGCTACATCGAAGGTCTGGGTGAACTCGGCCCCGCTGTTGAGCACCCCGGAGTCCCACGGCTTGGCTCCGTCCGGCAAGCTGACCTGACTCTTGTCGGAAACCCGCGCCGGATCGCCGGTGACCGTCTGCGGCGAGCGGCCTTCGTTCACCCAGCGCACCGCCTGCCCCTTCTTGATCGAGACCTTGGCGGGATCGAAAGCGAAATCGGGAGTCAACTTGACCGTTGCCGCCGGCTCCGCAGCCGCGCCCGCTTCCGGCGTCGCCGCCGCCTTCGGAGCCGCCGGGGCTGGCGCCGCACCGACCAGCGCCGCTTGCGTGCCGCCCGGTTTCGGCAGCGGTTCCGGGATCGGCGGCGGCGTCCATGCGGCGCCGGCCGCCGGCGTGGCATCCTGCGCCGCGGCGGCCACCGCCTCCGGCTCCCCGCGGCTGCCGACGGCGAACAACCCGCCCGCCGCGCTCAATGCGCCCACCAACGTCCGGCGGTTCACCGCCCGCCGGTCCAATTCTGGAGTCATCGTCGGTCACTCCTTACGCGCTCCGCCCTACACACGAACCGCCACGCCTCCTTTCGTTCGCTTCGCCGCCACGTCCCGAGTCGATCGCGGTCGTCCTCCGCGCGGCAGCGGCAGCACCTAGGGCCGTGAGGAGGCGGATGAGCAGGAGCCGTGCCAATAGCGCACACACAGAGCGCACGAGCAGTCGCCCCAGCTACCGTCAGCTCCATGTCAAGTTCCCTTTCGTGGGAAGCGCTCCCGATATTGGGTCGTGCGTCTGCGGATCGACTCAGATTTCAACTATTTGACATGCGTCTCCCGCTCGATCGAGGAGATTGTTTTTGTCTTCTTACTGCGTCGGGCCGATCACTCGTAACAGGCTCGGCAAACGACAGCCAAGAGCCGCGCGGCGGAGCAATCTCATCGCCGCGCGAGATACGAGGATCGCGCGCCAGCGCTGGCGCGCGATCCTCAGGCGTCTTTATCCCGCTGTAGGTCGGCGAACCTGGCGGCATCGCGCGACCCGCCTCCGGCTGCTGCCGCGCCGATGGGTCCGAGTCCGGCGCTACGGTTGTGACGCCGTGCGATCCGTTCGGTCACGCCGACGCCCGCTGGCGCGGTCGACGCGGACATCCGATCCCCCCTCATCCATTTCCGGCAGATCGCCCTCATAGCTGGCCGGCATCCTGCCGCGTTCCGGCTCCATCGCCCGGGCGCCGCCGCCCATGCCCACGTGCCGCCCGCGCTCGGCAACGCTCACGACGGAACCGAACAGGCGCTCGCCGAACAACCCCGGTTCGATTGGCGCCGCAGTGGTGGCGACCAGCTCCTTCACGGCTTCGGCTTGGCCATACGACAGCACGCCTTCCGACGCTCGGATATCGACCACGTTC
>JADLCW010000110.1 GCA_020847015.1 Thermomicrobiales bacterium
GAACCCGATCCGCCTGGGCCGCCGCCAGACCGATGAGGAAGAGCGCCGGTGGAACTCGCATCGCTCCTCGTGTTCGCGGTCGGCGCGGCCATGGTGCTCTTCTCGTTTGGCTCGGCCATTCGCGAATTCATGATCCCCGGCAGCGATGGCCGGCTGCTGGCCCGGGTCGTCGTCCGCGCCACGCAGTGGGCGTTCTTTGCCGCCGCGCGGGTTCCCCGCTCCGAGGCGGGGCGCACGACGGTGCTCGGGTTCTTCGCTCCGGTGTCGCTGCTGCTGATCTACGCCACGCTGTTGCTGTTCAACTTCGTGGGGTTCGCGCTGATGTTCCATGCGTTGGGGCCGCGCACCGCGGCGGAAGCGGTTGTGGTGAGCGGGTCGGCCATCTCCACCATCGGGTTCGCCAGAGTGGCCGACGTGCCGAGCGCGCTCCTCTCGACGGCGGAGGCGCTGCTGACCACCAGCATGGTCGCGCTGCTCATCGGCTACTTGCCGACGATCACCAGCGCCTACCTCGAGCGCGAACGGGCGATCGCGGCGCTGGAGGCGCAGATCGGGCCAATCGACTCGGGGGTCGGGCTGCTGGAGGAGTATGCGCGCGCCGCCGAACTCGATCGCCTCGACGAACTCTGGCAAGAATGGACGCGCTGGTTCGGCACGCTGGGGCGCAGCCGCGGTTCGCTGGCGGGGACCTTGTTTCTGCGCGCTCCCGGCAGCGGACGCTCGTGGCCGAGCGCGGCCGGCACGGTGCTGGACGCGGCGGCGCTGGCCTCCAGCATCGTGGCTGCCGCCGACACCCGGCAGGCGGATCGCTGTCTGCGCGCCGGCGACGCCGCGCTGCGCGATATTGCGAGCGCGCTGGCGCTGCGCCACGCGAAAACCGGCGCCGACGCCGCGCCCGCGGCGATCACCCGCGCTCAGTTCGATGCCGCCTGCGACCGTCTCGCCGCTGCCGGCACACCGCTGATCGCCGACCGCGATGCGGCCTGGGCGGCATTCCGCCGCGCCCGCGCCGGCTACGAAACCGCGCTGCAGGCTGTCGGCCGGCTCACGCGGGAACCGACGGCGGCGTGGGCCGAACGAGGCGAGGAGGCGAGGAGGCGGGGAGGCGAGCCGTAGACCGCGCTGCCTCCTGGCGCGTCGGCTCCACTCGGTCAGTCGGCCGCCAGCGCCGTCATGCCCAGCACCGGGCGCAGGAAATCGCCGGTGAAGCTGCCGGGGGCCGCGGCGACGTCTTCCGGCGTGCCTTCGGCGACGATCGCGCCGCCACGGAAACCGCCCTCCGGTCCCATGTCGATGATCCAGTCCGCGCTCTTGATGACATCGAGGTTGTGCTCGATGACGATCACCGTGTTGCCGCCATCGACCAGCCGCTGCAGGATCGCCAGCAGTTTTTCGATGTCGACGAAATGCAACCCGGTCGTCGGCTCGTCGAGAATGTAGAGCGTGCGCCCGGTGGCCCGCCGCGAGAGTTCGCTGGCCAGCTTCACCCGCTGCGCCTCGCCGCCGGAAAGCTGCGTCGCCGGTTGTCCGAGGTGAATGTAGCCCAGCCCGACATCGAACAGCGTTTGCAGCTTGTTCTTGATGGCGGGCACGTTCTGGAAAAACGTCAGCGCCTCGCCCACCGTCATGTCCAGCACGTCGGCGATCGACTTGCCTTTGTAGAGAATCTCCAGCGCCTCGCGGTTGTAGCGCTGCCCGTGGCAGACCTCGCAGGGCACGAAGACATCGGGCAGAAAGTTCATCTCGATCTGGATGATGCCTTCGCCCTTGCACGCTTCGCAGCGGCCGCCCTTGACGTTGAATGAGAAGCGCCCGGCCTGATAACCGCGCACCTTCGCCTCCGGCATGGAGGCGAACAATTCCCGGATCGGCGTGAACAACCCCGTGTAGGTGGCGGGGTTGGAACGCGGCGTGCGCCCGATGGGACTCTGGTTGATGTCGATCACCTTGTCGAGATGACCGATCCCCTCCAGATCGAAATGGGCGCCGGGTTTCTGCCGGGCGTGGTTCAGATCGTTGGCCAACCGGGGGTAGAGCGTGTCGGTGACGAGCGAACTCTTGCCCGAACCGGACACCCCGGTGACGCAGATGAACGTGCCCAGCGGGAAGCGCGCCGTCACCTCTTTCAGATTGTTCTCGGTCGCGCCGCGCAGCGTGAGCGCCTTGCCGTTGCCGGCGCGGCGCGTTTCCGGCGTCGCGATGGTCCGCTGACGGCTCAGGAATTGACCGGTGAGCGATTCTGGAACGGCGACGATGTCCTCCAGCGTGCCCTCGGCCACCACGCGGCCGCCGAATTCGCCGGCCCCGGGACCGATGTCCACGATCCAGTCGGCGGCGCGCATGGTGTCTTCGTCGTGCTCGACGACGATCAGGGTGTTGCCGAGATCGCGCAGCCGCAGCAGCGTTTTGATCAGCCGGGCGTTGTCGCGCTGGTGCAGCCCGATGCTCGGCTCGTCGAGGATGTAGAGCACGCCCATCAGACTGGAGCCGATCTGCGTCGCCAGCCGGATGCGCTGCGCTTCGCCGCCGGAGAGCGTGTTCGCCGAGCGCTCCAGCGTCAGGTAATCCAGCCCGACATCGACCAGGAAACCGAGCCGCTCCCGAATCTCCTTGAACACCTGGCGGGCGATCAGGAACTCGCGTCCGGACAGCGGCGCGCCGCGCCCCTCGCCGGGGTCGACGGCCAGCCCCGCGAACCAGGCCTGCGCTTCACGGATCGCCATCCGGGTGACGTCGACGATCGACTTGTCCTCGATGGTGACGCCCAGCACCTCCGGTTTCAGTCGCGCCCCGTGGCAGGAGGGGCAGGGGCGCTCGGCCATGAACCGCTCCAACTCTTCCTTCACGTAATCGGAGGAGGTGGAATCGTAGCGCCGCCTCAGATTGGGAATGATCCCCTCGTAGGCGACTTCGTAGGAGCGCAGCCGACCCGACTTCGACTTGTAGCGGACGGTGACCTGCTGGGTTTTGCTGCCGTTGAGCAGAATCCCGATCGCCTCCGGCGGCAGATCGCGCACGGGCGCGCGCAGGCTAAAGCCATAGTGCTCGGCGACGGCTTCCAGCAGCGCGTTGTACCAGGCGCTGCCTTCGCTGCCGGCGCGCATCCACGGCACGATGGCGCCCTGAGCGATGGTCAGATTGCGATTGGGCACGATCAGATCGGGGTCGAATTCTCGCGTGGTGCCCAACCCGGAGCAGACCGGGCAGGCTCCGTGAGGGCTGTTGAACGAGAAGTTGCGCGGTTCGATCTCGGTCAACCCGACCACGCCGTGGACGGGGCAGGCGAACTTCTCCGAGAACACGAGCTGCTCGCCGTCGACGATCTGCACTGCGGCGATGCCGGCGGCGATTTTCAGCGCCGTCTCCAGTGACTCGATGACCCGCACCCGGTCGGGATGATTTTCCGGCGCGACGCCCGCCTCGTGGCGGATCACCAGCCGGTCCACCACCACCTCGATGGTGTGCTTTTTGTATTTGGCCAGTTCCAGCCCGGCCGCCTCGTCGATGTCGTGGACGACGCCGTCGACGCGCACCCGCACGAAACCCTGCCGGCGGATCTCCTCCAGCACCGCCACGTGCTCGCCTTTGCGGTCCCGGATTACCGGGCCGAGGATCATCAGCCGCGAGCCATCCGGCAGCGCCAGAATCTGCTGCGCCATCTGCTGCACCGACTGGGCGACGATGGGGAGACCGCATTGCGAGCAATGGGGCCGCCCGACCCGCGCGAAGAGCAGCCGCAGGTAATCGTAGATTTCGGTGACGGTGCCGACGGTCGAGCGCGGGTTGCGGCTGGTTCCCTTCTGGTCGATGGAGATGGCGGGGGAAAGCCCTTCGATGTGGTCGATATCCGGCTTTTCCATTTGCCCGA
>JADLCW010000111.1 GCA_020847015.1 Thermomicrobiales bacterium
CGCCGCCGAGCGCGATGGGGCGATGACCGAAGCGTTGCAGCACGGCCAGCATCATGATGCCCAGCAGGTGACCGGCATGCAGCGAGGGGGCGGTCGGGTCGAACCCGACGTAGGCGGTCACCACGCCGTCGGCGAAGGCGCGGCGCAACCCGGCTTCGTCGGTGACGTCCTGCACGTAGCCGCGCGCCCGCAGGTAGTCGAGCGGGCCGAGACCCGCCTGGCGGGCTGCTTCGGGCGCGGTCATCGTGTCGCCGATCATCGTGGTCTGGTCCTCGTGTGCCGGCCGATCTTCATCGAATGAAAACTGTAGCAGAGCGGGCGAACCGGGTCAGGCGTCGGCGGCGCGATCGACATGCAGCGCGGAGCCGGGCGGCAGCGCCGCGCGCAGGGCGGCGAGCGCCGCGTCCGGATCGGCTCCCGGCGGCAGCGCGAGCGTCAGGCGCAGCGCTGCCGGCAGCTCCGCCGCCGCACCCACGGGCGGCGCGGGCAGCGCGGCGTCGGCGCGATAGAGCGCGCCGTGGTAGGCGGCGAGAAAGCCGCCGCCGAGCAGCCAGCCGGCGGTTCCGGCGAGGCGACGGGCAGGGTCGTCGTTCGTGCCCAGCAGCGCGCCGACGATCGCCGACAGCGCCACCGAGAGACTGCCGAGCAAAATGAGCGCCCCGACTCCGGTCGCCAGCGCCAGCGCCGCCCGCCGCACCGGCGAGCGACGCGCCGCGGGATCGGCGGCGGCCGCCTGCTGGATGTCGCGCCAGACCGGCGCCCAGACCGCCACCCCGACCAGCAGCGTCGCCAGCGCCGGCGCGACCCAGCGCCCCGCGCCGGGGGTTGCGCTCAGCAGCGGTTGGCCGCGCCCGACCAGCCAATCGGCCAGCCGGTTGACGAGCATGACGGCCCCGCCGGTCAGCACCGCGAGGGCGGCGAGCGCGGTGACGTAGCGCGGCGTCCGCCGCAGGTCGCCCAGCGTGGACGGGTCCGCGCCCGTCTCGGCGATGAGTCGGACATCGGCGGTCAGGCGGCGCGCGGCGGCCCACCAGATGACGCCGGCCACCAGCGCCGCGAGCAGCGCCTCGGCGGCGCGCGCCCCGATCCCGTCTGGTCCGCCGAGATGGTCCGCGCCGCCCAGCAGCAGCCGCACCCCCTGCTCCAGCGCCCGCGCCAGATCGATGAGGGTGGCGAGGATGGCTCCGAGCAGCACCGCCAGCCAGGCGATGCGGCGCACGGTGGAGCGGCGTTCGGCGACGGCGCGCGGAGTGGTTCCGGCGGCGAGGCGGGTCATGCCCCCGCCGCAGACGACCCACAGCGCGGCTCCGGTCAGCAGCGAGGCGACATTGGCCGCCATGGGGCCGGCCCACCAGTGCGGCAGATCGGCGGCGAGCAGCGTTTCGCCGCGCCCGGCCAGCAGATCGACGAGCAACCCGGCCAGCGCGGTCAACCCGAACCCGGTGAGGGCGACCCCGGCCGCCACCGCCGCGAAGACGACGAAGCGCCGCCAGCCGTCGCGCGCGGCGAGCGCGGGGGTCCGCGCCAGGTCGCGTTCGCCGGTGCGCCAGATCAGCAGGGCGGCCGCGCCGCAGATCAGCAGCGTGCCGATGGGACCGGGCAGCGCGGCCGGCGCGCGCGCGCCCAGGGTGCGCCCCAGCAACCCGGCGAGCAAGCGCCACAGCGCGGTCGCGGTCGGCAGCAGCGCGTAGCACCCGAGCGCCAGCGCCAGCGCGATGCGCCGCGAGCGCGCCAATCGTTCGGCGTCGCCGGCCGGGCCGCTCTGCCGCGCCGAGCGCTCGGCGGGAATCCAGTGCAGCAACCAGATCGGCAGCGCGACCACGACCGTCGCCACGAAGAGGGCGGTCTGGCGGCGCAGGAGATCCTCGCCGGTGATGAACAGATATTCGCCGACGCCGCCGGTGGCCGCTTCCAGCAGCAGGCGAATCAGATTCGCCAGCCCGAACAGGAGCGATCCGAAGGCGATGAAGGCGATGACGTACAGATAGAGGCGGCGCACGCTGGGCACGGTCGTCTCCGGCAGGCTAGATGTCGGGCGGGCGCTCCAGACGCCAAGCGGCGCCCTCGCGCGTCAGCACCATGCGGACCCGAGTGGTGACGGGGTCGCCGGGCGGATCTCCCCAGGAGGTTTGCACGTCGAGATCGAGGAAGGCGCGGTCGCCTTCGACGCGGCTGTCGCGCAGACTCACCCGCCGCGCGGCCAGATAGGGACCGAATGAATGGCGGTCGCCGAATTCGACCTGGCTGACTTCGCGCCGATACGGCGCGGCCAGCAGCGCGTAGGCGGAGGCGACATCGCCGGCGTCGAGCGCCGCGAAGTACTCCTGCGCGACCGCTTCCGGCGAATCGGGCGGGAAAACGGCCGGCGCTTCGGAGCCGGAGCGCGCGGCGATGACGATGGCGGCGACGGCCAGCGCCAGCGCCACCGCCACGACCGCCAGCAGCGCCGGATCGAGGCGGCGACGGAGCCGCGCGTCGTCGGCCGCCGGCAACGAGGGCGAGGCGCTCACCGGGTTTCGCCGGGGGCGGAATCGGTCTCGCGCGGCGGCGGCGGGGCGGCGAGATCGGTCCGGGTCCAGGCCTGCCGCAGCGCGGCGCGCACCTCCTCGTCGGAGGTGGGTTCGAACTCCCGGTACCACAAGCCGACCGCGTAGAACGGGTCCGGCAGCACCGCGATGACCACCTCGTCGACGATGCGGGTCAGCATGTCGCGCACCTGCGGCGCGGCCACCGGCGCGGCGGCGACGACCCAGGCGGGGCGCTTCTGACGCACCGCTTCGGCGGCGGCGCGCATGGTGGAACCGGTCGCCAACCCATCGTCGACCAGCAGGACGATGCGCCCGCGCAGATCGGGGAAGGGTCGGTCGTCGCGGTAGCTGACCGCGCGGCGGGCCATCTCGGCTTCCTCGCGGGCTTCCACGGCGGCGATCTGGCGCGGTGTGATGCGCAGATCGCGCACGACCTCGTGATTCAGGATGCGCGCTCCATCGGAGGCGATGGCTCCCATCGCCAGCTCTTCGTGACCGGGCGCGCCCAGTTTGCGCACCAGCAGGATGTCCAGCGGGGCGTGCAGCGCCTCGGCCACCTCGGCCGCCACCGGCACGCCGCCGCGCGGCAACCCCAGCACGATGACGCCCGGGTGGTCGGCATAGCCGGTCAGCATATGAGCCAGCACGCGGCCGGCGGCGCGGCGGTTTTCGAACGGAATCTGCACCTGATTCGCCATCGGACTCCTCCGTTCGCCGCGGCGGGCGGCCCGTTCAGGCGGGCGGCGCGACCGCGACCTCGAGCCGCAGGAACTCGGCGATGCCGAGGCGGCTCCAAAGCTGACGCCAGCGCTCGTCCAGCAGCGGCAGCGCCGCGGCGGCGGGCACGAGCCGCGGCTGCGCGACGGGGATGCGCCGCCCGCCCTGGATGACGACCGCGCCGCCGGCGGTCCGCACGTTGCGGATCCAGTCGATCCGCCCCGGCTGGAGCACCGGGATGAGAAACCCGCCGGGGATCGCCGCTCCGGCGACCGGTGTTTCGTAGCGGCGTCCGCTGCGCCGCCCGACATGCTCCACCACCAGCGGAAAGGAGGCGCCGGAGCGGGCGATGCGCAGCGCGAGCGGGTTGGCCAGATTTTTTTCCACCTGCACCAGCGCCGCGAAGCGGGTCCGCTCCCAGCGATCCGGGTAGAACTGCGCATTGACGAATGCGACCACCCCGGCCGCCACGGCCGCCGCGACCACCGCGCCGCCGAGGGTGCTGCCTCGCATGATCCGCCTCCCCGTCTCCCGATCTGCAACGCACGAAGCGTTCCGCTCCGCGCCGGCGCGAGTTTGCGCTTCAGCATAGCGTTCCCGCCGCGCCCGCGCTGCGGCTATGCTTGCGCTCTGCGGGCGAACCGGGCGAACCGGACGGCGGAGGGAGCGCGCATGGCGGCGGAGCGGCTGGAGCAGGTGTTCCAGATGGACACCTCCGGCATCAAGGTCGGGCGGGGGGCGACGCGCGAGGTCGGGGCGGATATGGCCCGGCTGGGGGCGAGGCGGGTGATGGTGCTGACCGACCCCGGGCTGGCCGGCGGGGCGACGGTGGCGACGGTGACGGCGGCGCTGCGCGCGGCGGGGCTCGATGCGGCGCTGTACGACCGGGTGCGGGTGGAGCCGACCGACGCCTCCTTCGCCGAGGCGATCGCCTTCGCCGCCGCGGGGCGCTTCGACGGGTTCGTGGCGGTCGGCGGCGGTTCGACCATGGACACCGCCAAGGCGGCCAATTTGTATGCGACCTGGCCGGCGGCGTTGCTCACCTACGTCAACCCGCCGATCGGCGCCGGCGCTCCCGTGCCGGGTCCGCTGAAACCGCTCATCGCCATCCCGACCACGGCCGGCACCGGCAGCGAAACGACCGGGGTGGCCATTTTCGATCTGGAGGCGATGCACGCCAAAACCGGCATCGCCCACCGCGCCTTGCGACCGGCGCTGGGCATCATCGACGCCGACAACACCCGGACGATGCCGCCCATGGTGGCGGCCTGCTCCGGGTTGGATGTGCTCAGCCACGCGCTGGAGTCCTACACCGCGCTGCCCTACCACCGCCGCCCGGCAGCGACCGAGCCGGGGTTGCGCCCGGCCTATCAGGGGGCCAACCCGATTAGCGACATCTGGTCGGCGCAAGCCATCGCGATGCTGTCCGGGCATCTGCAGCGAGCGGTGGACGATCCGACCGACGACGAGGCGCGGGAGCAGATGCTGCTGGCCTCGGCGTTCGCCGGGATCGGGTTCGGCAACGCTGGGGTGCATCTGCCGCACGGCATGTCCTACCCGGTCTCCGGCATGGTGCGCTCCTTCGTCGCCGCGGGATACCCGGCCGACCGACCGCTGATTCCGCACGGCATGTCGGTGATTCTCAATGCGCCGTCCGTGTTTCGCTGGGCGGCGGCCGCCGATCCGGCGCGCCATCTGGAGGCGGCGCGGATGCTCGGAGCCGACCCCCGCGGCGCGGCGGCGGAGGACGCCGGGACGATTCTGGCCGACACCCTGATCGGGATCATGCGGCGGGTCGGCATGCCGAGCGGGTTGGCGGCGGTCGGGTTCAGCGAGGCGGATGTGCCGGCGCTGGTGGAGGGAACGCTGCCGCAGCATCGGGTCACCAAGCTCGCGCCGCGACCGGCGGCGGCCGACGATCTGGCGGCGCTGTTCCGGGGCGCGATGCGGTACTGGTGAACCCGGTTGGCGGGCGGCGCAGTGGGGAAGGGAGCGGCGGTGAGCGAGCCGGGAGACGATCTGACCCGCAAGATTCTGCGGGCGCTGGAGACGGACGCCCGACGCGGACCGCGCCAGATCGCGCTGCTGACCGGGTTGAGCGAGGCGCAGGCGGCCGACGCCATCGCCGCGCTGGAGCGCCGCGGGATCATCCGCGCCTACCGGGCGGCGATCGACTGGGGGCGGGTGGAACCGGAGCGGGTGGTCGCCTTCATCGATGTCAGCGTGACGCCGCAGCGCGATGTCGGGTTCGATCAGGTGGCGGCGCGCATCTACCGCCATCCGGAGGTGCGTTCGGTGCATCTGGTGTCCGGCGGGCACGATCTGCGGGTGGTGGTGGAGGGGCGCACGATGCACGAGGTGGCCGCCTTCGTGGGCGAGAAACTGGCTCCCATCGAGCACGTCACCGCGACCAACACCCATTTTCAGTTGCGCGCCTATAAAGAAGACGGGTTGATCCTGACCGAGGAGCCGACCGATGACGACCGATTGGCGGTGACTCCATGAAGCTCGCCGCGCACGTGCAGGCGATTCCCCCGTCCGGCATCCGGCGGTTGTTCGATGTGGTCGCCCAGATGGACGATGTCATCTCGCTCGGGGTCGGCGAACCCGATTTCGGCACCGCCTGGCGGGTGCGCGAGGCGGCCATCTACGGGTTGGAGCGGGGCCGCACCAGCTACACCGGCAACAGCGGGTTGCTGGAGCTGCGGCAAGCCGTGTCGGCGGCGCTGCGGGGGCGCTACGATCTGGTCTACGATCCGGACGCGGAGGTGCTGATTGCGGTCGGGGTCAGCGAGGCGCTCGATCTGGCGCTGCGGGCGCTGCTGGACCCGGGCGACGAGGTGCTCGTGCCGCAGCCCTGCTATGTCGCCTATCCGCCTTGCGTGGCGTTGGCGGGCGGGGTGGCGGTGGCGGTGGGAACCCGCGCCGCCGAGGGGTTCGTGCCGGCGGCGGCGGCGCTGGAGGCGGCGGTGACCCCGCGCACGCGGGCGATTCTGCTCAACTATCCGAGCAATCCGACCGGAGCCGTGCCCGACGAGGCGGCGCTGCGGGCTATCGCGGCGGTGGCCGCGCGGCACGATCTGGTCGTCATCAGCGACGAGATTTACGACCGCCTGGCCTACGATGCGCCGCATGTGGCCTTCGCCGGGTTGCCGGGGATGCGAGAGCGCACGCTGCTGCTCAACGGGTTCAGCAAAACCTACGGCATGACCGGGTGGCGGGTCGGCTACGCGGCGGGACCGGAGCCGCTGATCGCGGCGATGACCAAGATTCACCAGTACACCGCGCTGTGCGCCAGCCGGCCGGCGCAGGAAGCGGCGATCGAGGCGCTGCGGACGCCGGATTGCGCGGTGCAGGCGATGGTGGACGAGTACGATGGTCGCCGCCGGGTCATCGTCAGCGGGTTGAACCGCATCGGGTTGCCGTGTCATCTGCCGCGGGGGGCGTTCTACGCGTTCCCCTCCATCGCGGGGACCGGGTTGTCGGCGACGGAGTTCGCCGAGCGGTTGCTGGTCGAGGCGCGGGTGGCGGTGGCGCCGGGCGACGCCTTCGGGGTCGGTGGGGAGGGGCACATTCGCTGCGCCTACGCGACGGGGTTGCCGAAGATCGAAGAGGCGCTGGCGCGCATGGAGCGCTTTCTGGCCGGGTTGCCGGGGTTCGTGCCGGGGCGAGCGGCGGCGGCGCGCGGCTGAGCGGCCGGGTTGGCGCCGATTCTGCGCCCCTGCGCCGCGATGAGCGCGGACGGGAGGCAGGCATGAGCCAACGACACGATGACCGGGCGCCGCTGCACAGCGCCCTCGACCACGACGACGCCTCGGGTCATCCGCCGCGGCTGACCGGACCGGTCGGCGGCGACGCGCCGTCGGCGCAGCAACTGGGGCAGATCAAGGCGGAGCATCATCCGCCGGCGCATCTGAACGAAACCGTGCCGGCGTCGGCGGACAAGCATCTGTACGACAAACTCCCGCAGCTGACCGACGACGAGTTGCGCCGGTTGTCGGTGCTGGATACGGGCGCGGCGCTGGAGCAGGGCGGCGTCTATCTCGATCTGAACGATGTCGCGGCCGGTCCGTTCACGGCCGAGGGGGGCATGACCGCCGGCGCGACGCAGCATCTCATCGCCAAGCGGGAAACCGACTATCTGCTGTGGAACCAGCTCACCGGCCGCGATGCGAACGGCGACGGCGTGGTGGACGCGGCGCAGGGCGGCGGTCGGTCCTAGCTGGGCCGGCGCATGCACCCCACCGCTGGCGCTGCGGGCGCGCGCGGATGACCGGCGCACCGCCGAGCCGATGCGGGTCCGGGCGCCTGGCGCTCCGGGTGCGCGGATGACCGGGGGCGGCGGCGCGGAACCTCCGGTTTCCCTGTCGTGTGACGCGGCATGAAGCGGGGCAGGGGCGGCTGTCCGGCGGCGCAGCGCGGGTCCTGGCGCGGCGGGGCGCGCTCCCCTGAGATCGTCCGATGGTGGCGGAACCGGACGGCATAACGCCAGTGGTCGGACGCGCCGCCGGTGTCCTCCTGCGCGCCACCCCGTGTCATCCTGAACGGAGTGAAGGATCTCGCGGACGCAATCGCGTCGTCCTGAACGACCGCCCCGGCGCTGGCCCCGGGCGGGCGCGCCCGCGCGTCCTGCCGCGCCGCCCTTGCCGTGTCCTCCGCGCCCGCGCCGTGGCAGCCCCCTCCGGTGTCATCCAAGGGTCTCGCGGACGCCTGCACGTGGTTCTGGCGGCCATCCCGGCGCTCGTTTCGGTCGGTGGCGCGGGCGGGCGCGAGATCCTTCGCTGCGCTCAGGATGACACGGGCTGGCGGATGCCACG
>JADLCW010000112.1 GCA_020847015.1 Thermomicrobiales bacterium
AACACGTTGGTGTACGTGCGGGGCAAAGGCATCGTCATCAGCGAACCGAGCGTGGTGGCCATCGACACCCGCACCCGACGCGCCTTCGGGGTGGGCGCCGAAGCCAAGGCGATGGTCGGCAAAACTCCCGAGAGCATCATCGCCGTGCGTCCGCTCAAGGACGGCGTCATCGCCGACTTCGACATCGTCGAGATGATGCTGCACTACTTCATCCGCAAGGTGCACACGCAGCGCCTGCTGGCGCCGCATCCGCGCGTGGTGATCGGCATTCCCAGCGGCGTCACCGAGGTCGAGAAGCGCGCCGCCAAGGACGCCGCGCTGTCGGCCGGCGCGCGCGAGGCCTACACCATCGAGGAGCCGATGGCGGCCGCCATCGGGGCCGGCTTGCCGATCAACGAGCCGGTCGGCAGCATGATCGTCGACATCGGGGGGGGCACCACCGAGGTGGCGGTGATCAGTCTGGGGGGGGTGGTGGTCAACCATTCGCTGCGGGTGGCCGGCGACGAGATCGACGATGCGGTCATCCAGTACGCGCGGCGCGATCACAACCTGGTCATCGGCGAGCGCACCGCCGAGAACGCCAAGATCGCCGCCGGCTCGGCCTATCCGTTGGAGGACGAACTGCGCGTCACCTTGCGCGGACGCGATCTGCTGACCGGGTTGCCCAAGGCGGTGGAGGTCAGTTCGGTGGAGGTGCGCGACGCCATCGCGCAACCGGTGGGCACCATCGTCGAACTGGTGAAAACGGCCATCGAGGAGACGCCGCCGGAACTGGTGGCCGATGTGATGGAGCAGGGGATCACGCTGGCCGGCGGGGGGGCGCTGCTGATGGGGCTGGACCGGCGGTTGCAAGCCGAACTGCGGATGCCGGTCTACCGCGCCGACGATCCGCTGACCTGCGTGGCGCGCGGCACCGGTCGCGTCGCCGAGGCCTTGCATCTGTATCAGCGCGCCCTCGCCTCCGGGTCCGAACTGCGGCGTGCGTCGCGCTGATCCGGTCGGCGCCAACTGACACGCAACATGCCAGCGGCGGCAAAACAAGCGCCCGGCAGCCAATCGGCCGCCGGGCGCTTTTCTATACTCGCTATTCAGGTGGCTCACCCACCCGTCACACCAATGCTGGCTTGATGCTCCGACCGAACACGTAGGCGACCAGGATGCCTAGCTCATAGAGCGCCCACAACGGCAGCGCCACCATCGCCATGTTGAAGGGGTCGGTGCTGGGCGTGATGATCGCCGCCGCGACGGCAATCAGCAAAATCGCGTACTTGCGGAAATCACGCATCTTGCGCGGCGTGACCAGCCCCAGCTTGGCCAGCAGAAACATCACGATCGGCAACTGGAAAGCCAACGCCAATCCGACCATCAGCGTGAGATAGAAACTGACCACCTCGTGGCCCTCCGGCGACCACTCGAACAGATCTGGCAGAAACTCGGAAAGGAAGGTGAGCGCTTTCGGCGCCGCGACGAAGAAGGCGTAGGCCGCGCCGCCGAGAAACAACACCGTCACGAACGGCAGCGACGAGATGAGAATGCGCTTTTCCTTGCGGGTCAACCCCGGGGCCAGGAACCCGAACATCTGCCAGAGGATGGCGGGCAGCGCCACGCCGATGGCGATGTACAACGCCACCTTAAAATACATCGTGATCGGATCGGTCGGGCTGACGACGTCGAAGCCGCCGACGGCGTTGGATGTTTCCTTCAGCCGCTGCAGCATCGGGGCGGACAGGAAGATGCCGCCGATGAAGGCGACGGCCACCGCGAGCACGATCTTGATGACGCGGTCGCGCAACTCGGTCATGTGTTCGAGAAGCGTCATCTCCTCGAATACATCCGGCTGGCTCGGATCCGGCAGTTTCGGCAGGCCCGGTTTCGACGGGAGGCTGAGCTTGAGCTGCGGCGGTTTCAAGGCGCGGGACATGGAAACTCCTGGGGAATTGCTCGGGGTGGGAGCATTGGGGGCGACCCGCGTGGCGGATCGCTCAAAGAAGAAGAAGTGTCGAAGACAGCATAAGCCAACCGCGCCGACGCGGACCAGCGGCGCGCCGTCATTGCCGACCGCGGCGTCGAATCCAGGTGTCTGAATCGCGTGTCAGACGTTCGAGGAGCGGTGGGCGAACCAGTCGAGCACATCCTCGCGGCGGATGCTGAGCACTTCGTGCTCGACGATGGAGGCGCGCAGCCTCCGGTTGTATGCCTCTTGCTCGATTGTCCGGCGATCCATGCCGAGCAACTCGGCAAGCTCGTCCGGCGTGTAGTGATCCTGCAGCAGCAGATCGTAGATTTCGCGGTGCTGGGTGCGTCGTTCCATCTGGCGGCCCTCCTGGCCTGCGGGATCGTCAATGCATCCCGGTGCGCCAGCTTCCACACCTGAATCTACGCCGGAGCGGCCGATCCGGCTCGTGGGTGTTGCCAGACAGACCCGGAATGGCCGTCCTCGGCCGTGCGGCGTGCAGCAGACAACGCAGAACTTGGGCCGCCGGACTCGCGGCGGCCAACATTCTCGGTGCGATCAGGTGGAAGCCGCCACGAAACGGCGGATGAATTCGGCCAATCGTTCCGCCGCCAGCGCGATCAGTTCTTTCCCGATCTCGGGCCGCGCCGCCGCTGCCGCACCATAGACGCCTAGCGGCGCTTCACGAGCCGGATCGGGCGGGGCGTAGCCGACTCGGGCGAAGGGTTCAGCCATGCGCGCCGTGAGATCGGCGCAGCCCTCCGGCCCGGGCAGCGGCTCGCGCACCCGCTCCGGCTGCAGATAGAGCTGGATGGAGGTTTCGGTCTGGCCGGCATGGCCGATATGTCCGGCATCGCCCGGGGCGATCCGCCCGAGATCCTCCCCAAGCAGATCCCAGTAGGAGAGCGCAACAGCGCGCAATCCGTGCTCGGCCAGTTGGGTGGCGGCCACGCCGACCAAACCGGCGTTGCCGCCGTGACCGTTGACGATCGCGACTCGCTGGAACCCATGATGCGCCGCGCTGGCTCCGATATCCGACACCAGCGCCAGCATCGTCTCCGGTCGCAGCGTGAGGGTGCCAGGGAACGACAACCAGTAGGGCGACAACCCCCACCAGATCGGCGGCAGCACCAGCGCCGGCGGGTCGGTCAGCAACCGCGCCGCGCGCTCCGCGACGGCATTCGCATCGACGATGTCGGTGTCCAGCGGCAGGTGCGGCCCGTGTTGCTCCACTGCGCCCGTTGGCAGCAGCAGTGTCGCTCCGGCGGCAGCCGCCGCGCCGATCTCGTCTCGTCGCAGCTTGCCCCAGCGCACCTCGGTCATGTCTGCTCCCTCGCGGCCGCGCCGCTTTTCGTCCGCCGACCCGAGCGAGTCGATTTTCGGGCGGCGAAGAGGAACGCGGCGATGACCGCGAGCGCCGCCGCGCCGGTGATGGCCAACCCGACCCGGAGCGATGCCGGATCGTAGCGCAGTTCGACGAGTGTCGCCCCGGCCGGAATCGGAATGCCGCGCAGCGCGTGATCGGTTGGCAGAATCTCGGCCGGGACGCCTTCGACCCTGGCTCGCCATCCGTTGGCGAATACGTCGCTGACGACCAGCAAGCCCGGCGCGCTCGCGCGTACCTGAATGACGACCGCGTCCGGATCGTAGTGGATGACCTCGGCCGATTCGGCGGCCAGGTCGGCAGGTGCGGCCGTCGGCGGTGCGGCCGTCGGCGGTGCGGCGCCCTCGACCAGCGCCGTGCGGCCGGGATCGATCGTGCCGCTCGCCAACAGCGGCAGCGCCTCGCCGCGCGCGACCGCGCGCACATCGTGCACGATCCAGGCGTGCGGCGGCGGCGCGTCGCGCGCGTAGATGACCACCAGCGGCGTCCGAAAAACTTCGTGCCGGCCGCGCGCCAGCGCGACGATATCGGCGCGGTCGGGCGGGATGGCGGCGTCCACCAGCAGATATCGCACGTCGAGCAGATCGAGCAGCGGCGATCCCACGCCGGAGGCCAGCAGCGACGCGGTGTGATAATCCTGCGAGCGACCGTTGACCGCGGTCATGAACTCGGTGTAGCGCTGTAGTTCCATCGGGTCGTAACCCTGAATCTCGTACAACCCCAGAAACATCGGGCGACCGTTGACCAGCAATGCCTGCACGACCGGCTCGAAGCGCCGCCCCATCGGATCGCCCGCACGGGCGCGGTCGCCGGGGAACCCGCGCCCGGTGTAGCCGGCGTAGCGAAATGGCCCATCCTCGGCGAGGCGCGCTTGCAGAAAATCGCCGGTTTGGTAGCGGGGGTCGGTTGGAGAAATCTCATTGGCCAGACTTTCAGCCACCCACGGGTCGGGTCGCCAGTGGCGCTCCCAAGTCGGGTCCGCCGGCCAGCCGAGCGAGGAGCCGGTGATCTCCATCCCCGTGGGCTGGATGAAGATCAGCACCGCCAGCGCGGCCGGAACCAGGTGAACGATGCCCGCCAGGCCGGACGGCGCCGCGACGGCCGTCATCACCATGGCTGTCGCAATCGCGGCGGCGACCAGCGGGGGCCAGCCGACGAACCCCTCCTGCGGAATGACGACGATCGCGCCAACGAGCAACAACAGCAGCGGCAGCGCCAGCAGCGGCAAGTGGCGGGACCGCCCGCGTCGCACCGATAGCGCCTGCACCGTCGCTCCGGCCAGCATCGCCGCGCAGATGGGCACGATGGTGTAGACGCGCCAGGCGTCGTGCTCGTGCAGCACCCGGTAGCGCGGGATCAGATAGAAAAGCTGATGGAGCGGCGTGGCGGGCAGGGTGAGGATCGTCCCCGCCACTCCGGCTGCCGCAAAGAAGGGCACGCCATAGCGCCGCCCGGCCAGCAGCGGAGCCAGCAGCGCCAGCACGATGATGGCTCCCCCCAGCGCTGCCGAGCGACGATCGTAGCCGCTGCCGACCATTTGCGCGAAAAGATGCGCCGGCTGCCAGGGAGGGTTGAGCATGCCGGCGGCTCCCTGCGCGGTATAGTCGGCCCCGGCCAGGTTTGACTGCGCGTTGGCCTCCAGTCGGGGCAAAATGCCCGCCGCTCCCAACGCCATTCCCCAGCCGACGCCGATCGCCGCGATGGCGACAGCCAGCGCCGCGCGCCGGAGCAATGGCGCTTCCGGTCGTACTGGTTGCAACACGCCTCGGTACAGCGCATACCCCCCCGCCAGCATCGGGGCCATCAGCCATCCCTCGCCGACCCAGCCAGCGTACATCTGGCTGACCGCGAAGGCGCACCCGGCCAAGGGCAGCGCCCGCTCCCGCCAGCGCGGGGCGCGGAAGGCCAACTCCAGCCCGAGCAACAGCAGCGGAATCCAGGTTGCGAACTGATTCAGCACGAAACAGCAATAGGTGTTCCATTGCAGCAGCGGGCCGACGACATAGGCGATTCCCGCCACGAGCGCCGGCAGCGGTAGCAACCCGAGCGTGCGACCCAGCGCGTAGGTGGTCGCCCCGGCGACCGCCAGGTGCAACGCGGCCATCGCCTTGAAGCCGGCGAGAACCGGCAGCGCGGTGAAGGCGAGCATGGCCGGTAGATACATCCAGCCCGATTCCGGATCGCCAGCGAAGGGCGTGCCGCTGAACAGATGCGGATTCCAGCCTGGTATGTCGAAAGCGCGCAACCGCTCGCCGAGGTGGGCGTACCAGGGCACGAAGAAGGTATAGACATCGAAGCGGGCGATCCAGGTGTCGAAGGCGATGCGGTTTCCGACGGCGAGCGCGATCGCCAGCGCCAGCGCCAGGAGGGCGACTGTCTCGGCGACGCGCGAAGCGGCCCGGGCATCGCTGGCGGAGCCGCGGCGCGGATTGGCCGGGATGGATTGCGGCGCGTTTTCGGTCATGCAGCGGGTCTCGGGGCAGATCGGCGCAGCCGGTCGCGTTCCGGCCCAGCCTCGATTCTAGCGAGGATCTCCGTGAGTGCCAGCGGACCGATGGGCCGGTTCATGGGCAGACGTCGCATCAGCCGTCCGGTCGCCGCCGGCCGCGTTTGCACGTGTCGTGTCGCATGCACCGCGCGTGAATCGCCTCCCGGTGTTTTCGGCTCAACCACCGGGCCAGATAACGTGGGAGACAGGATCGGCAGCAGGACGTGGGCAGCTACGCTCTCTATGTGACGGCGGGGAACAGCGTGCCACAATTCGGCGGGGTGGGCGGCAGCCGAACAGGAAGTGCAGGAACGTCAGATCGGGGAAGGCCGCGTCGCTGTCTTCGACCGCCGCCAGTTCCTATGCCTCAACCGAGCTGCGGCCCGCCGCCAATCGGAGCCGCACCCCTCTCCGGTAGAGGCCGATGTTCAGGTCGCCCGCGCAGCCGGCGGCGGACGATGCGGTAAGACAGGCTGCCAGGGCCGGGACGATGCGGCGCAAGAAGGCCGGCAAGTCCGGGACACGGATGCACCAAGCGTAGCGCTCCTTGGTTCGAGTCAGTCGATTCGAAACGATGCCTGTAGACCGGATGCTCTCGGCCCAGCATGACGGCGATCTCCGCGAACGTCGTCACGTCGCGCCGGGCGATATCGCGGCCGGCATTCTTCAGATAGCGGAGCCCGCTCGGCGTCGTGGCCAGCACCGGCGTCCGTGGCCGCACCTCGTACAGCTTCGCTTCCAGCGCGACGCTCCACAGTCGTCGCCCGTGGACGGCGTCCCGACCGGTTCTCCCCCCGCCTCTCGTGCTTCGATGACGCGGAATTCACGCTGTCCGGCGGCCCCCAGATCGAAACGCCCATTGGCTCGTCGCGCCACGGCCGACGCGGATCGCGTGGCCGCCTATACGTACATGACCGTCACGGACGGCAGATCGTCGGTCGTCGCCGGCCGCAGGGCATAGGATTCTGGCGCACCGTCGTCCCGGCGGGACACGCCGGCGGGGACGCACCGGTAAGCGGAGTCGGTGCTGACGACATCCGGCTGCCCGAGCCAGGACGGCATGCCGGCGTAGGTCCGAGTCTGGGAAATGAGCGCTATGGGCGAGACGATCTTGCCGGCTGTCGTATCCTCGACGATGGTGACGTTGCGCAGGTTGAAACCCGGGTGCGTTCCGCTCACGAGATCGAGAACCCAAGCGCGCCGTCGCTCCAGCGACGGCGCCTCGTCGGCGGCGAGGAGCGTGGTGGCGTGGAAGCCCGCCACCGCTTCCCGATCCTCGGGGTGCGAGCGCCGCGGAATCAGACCATCGCCAAGGCTGCGGAGGATGCCGGGCATGAGCGCGACTCTGACGCCGTATCGGGTGGTGCGGTACAGAGCATGGCAGACGACCCTGCCTGACCGGTGACGACGAGTGGAGCCTGGACGCCGTTGCAACGGGAGAGGGGAGCGTCATGCTGAAGCGAATGCCGGCCGTCTCACGCATCGCGGTCGCGGTCTGGACGGTTTGGCTGGGCGTCGTCTGGGTCACCAATGCGCTCGACGCGTTGCGTGCGTTGGGCGCGCTGCCGCGCGGTTGGAAACTCGCGTCCGGCAACTTCGCGCTCATTTCAAAAGCGACGGCGGTCTACCGCGCGCCTCGCTGGGTGAATGCGCTGCTCTTTTTCGGCGTCATCGTGTGGGAAGGCGCCGCGGCGGCGGCGTTCTGGCGGGCGGCGACCGCTCCGGACGCGATTGCGCTCCGGAGCCATGCGGCGCCGGCGTTTGCCCTCAGCATTGGGTTGTTCGGCTCGTTCCTGGTCGCTGACGAGCTGTTCCTCGCCTTCGACGACGAGCGCGCCCACTGGCCGATTTTCATCGCGCTGCTGGCATCCGCGCTGGTGGTGCGGGGGGATGCGGCGGCCGCTCCGGAAGCGCTTCCGGGTCGTTCCGGTAGGGCATAATCCGCAATATGATTTGCCCCATCAAGCTCCGTTTGCCTCGGCTTGCACAGCCCAAGCGATGACGAAGCGAGCGCTCATCACCGGCATCACCGGACAGGACGGCTCCTACCTGGCCGAGTTGCTGCTGGCCAAGGGGTACGAGGTGCACGGCTTGGTCCGCCGCACCAGCTTCTCCTCGACCGGGCGCATCGACCACCTGCTGTCTCCGGGCGCGGTTGGTCGCGCCGCGGTTACGTTGCACCAGGGGGATCTGTCCGATCCGTTCAATCTCAATCGGCTGGTGAACCGGGTGCGGCCCGATGAGGTGTACAACCTGGGCGCCCAGAGTCACGTCGGGGTCAGTTTTGAGACGCCGGCCCCGACCGCGGATGTGACCGGACTAGGGGCGCTGCGGATGCTGGAGGCGCTGCGCAACGCTGACTGGCCGGTCCGTTTCTATCAGGCCGGCAGTTCGGAGATGTTCGGTGCGGTGCGCGAATCGCCGCAGCGGGAAACGACCCCTTTCGCCCCGCGCAGCCCCTATGCCGTGGCGAAGGTGTTCGCCCACCATATGACCGTGCTGTACCGCGAAGCGTATGGGCTGTTCGCCTGCAACGGCATCATGTTCAACCATGAATCACCCCGTCGCGGAACCACGTTTGTCACCCGTAAAGTCACGCGCGGCGTGGCCTGCATCGTGGCGGGGAAAATCGATGCGATCGTGCTGGGCAACCTGGACGCTCGCCGCGACTGGGGTTACGCGCCGGAATATGTCGAAGCGATGTGGCGAATGCTGCAGCAATCGACTCCCGGCGACTACGCGATCGCCACCGGCGAGACGCGTTCGGTGCGCGATCTGGTGGAAGTCGCTTTTGCGTTGGTCGGGCGCGATTGGCGTGATTGCGTGACCGTCGATCCGACGCTCTACCGGCCGGCCGAAGTGGACGTGCTAGTTGGCGATGCCGGCCGCGCGGCGCGCGAACTCGGCTGGCGACCGCGTACGACGTTCCGCGATCTGGTGCGGATCATGCTCGCCGCCGATCTGCGAGCGGCGGGCGTCGATCCGGCGCGCTTCCCGGCGCTAGCCGTGGAGTCTCCGGTTATCTGACGGCGAACGTGCGACGCGGGCAGCCTATCTCGGCCGCCCGCGTCGCACGTGCTCGATGAGCTTCCCCGATCAGGATTCCATCATCCACTCACACGCGATGCTATCGCCGTCGGGATCCATTGCTTCGACGAAGGCCGCGTCGGCACTCGTGCCGCCCGCTGCTTCGTACGCGTTCTGAGCGGAGTACCAGTCGCCGTAGTCGTTGCAGGAAGCCCCGCCGCTCGGTGCGTCGGAGACCGCGGGTGGCGGCGCATCAGAGGTTCCGGTCGGCGCGGTCTCGCCGGCCGGCGCGTCCGAGGTTGTTGGGGCCGGAGCCGGAGCAGGGGCCGGAGCCGGAGGCGCGGTCTCGCCGCGCGACACCGTCGCCGGCGCAATGATGGTGGTGCGCATCGGACCATTAATCGTGTCGTGCGTGACCCGACCCGGCGAAGCCGAAGCATTGCCGGGACCGCGAGTTTGCGCGTCGCCGCCGCTGGCCATCGTCGAGTCCGCCGCGCCGGTCGTCTGCGAGGTGGAGGTCGCCGGCGCGGCAGACGTGGTCTGCTGCGGCGCCGTCTGCTGCGGCGCGGTTTCCTCTGGCGCAACACGCTGCGCTTCGACGTTGCTTGGCGCATCGGGCACGAGCGGATCGGTATGGGTCCAGAAGACCTCTTCCCCGTCGGTCATGCCGTCGCCGTCGGTGTCGGGGTTGAGCGGGTCGGTGCCGTAGATGTTGATCTCGTCGCCGTCAGCCAGACCGTCGCCGTCGGTATCCGGGTTAGTCGGGTCCAATCCGGCAGCCGGCTCGTCAGCATCCGGGTAGTTGTCCGCATCCTTGTCGGTTTCGGTCGGCACGGCGCGCTCGCTGGCGCCACGCTCATCGGGAGCCGGTGCGGCGTCAGGAGCCGGCCCGCCTTCCGGCGCCGGTTCCGGGCTACGCCGGCCGGAACTGGTGTGAGAGGGACCGGGCGCGGCCGAGATGATGGTGTAGCCGGGGCCGCTGTCGATGTTGCCGAGAATGATGGTGCCGCCGTCGTTGCTGGAGCCGGGACTGCCGCTGCTGTTGGATGTTCCGTCGGCATTGATGATGAGCCCGGCGGGAGGCGGCGCGGTCTCGGTCGTCGTCTCGTCCGGAGTTTCCTGGGCCTGCGCCGCGCCGGCCAGCCCCGCCAGCCCGAGGGCGAGGCCGAGCGTCGCGCTGACGATCGATCTCATAGAGCGTGCTCCCTTCCCATTCGCGGCGGCGGGCAACACCCGCTCAGCCGTACGTTCAGTGGGTTCTTGTGTATGGGGCGCGCCACGGGCCGGCCCCGTCCATCCGTTAGTGATAACGCTTCGAGCGTGGTTCCGGTTTCCCCG
>JADLCW010000113.1 GCA_020847015.1 Thermomicrobiales bacterium
CCGCGCTCGACGTGCCGAGCCGCGCCGCATTGCTGCCCGATCTTCAGACCCAACTCGCCGCCGCCGGTGCGACGGCAGTGCTGGTCACTCACGATCTGCACGAGGCGCTGGCGCTCGGTTCGCGGATGGGGCTGCTCGTCGAAGGTCGGCTAGTGCAGGAAGGATCGGCGGCGGCAGTGATGGCCCGCCCCGCCAGCGACGCTGCTGCCCGTCTGCTGGGGGTAGAAAATCTGCTCCCAGGGCGCGTGCTGGGGTCGGACGGAGGCGGCTGGCGCGTCAGCCTCGATGGCAGCGGCAGTGCGCTCCGCGCCGCAAGTGCGGCGTTCGCGCCGGTCCCGGGCGACCGGGTGCTGCTGGCGCTACGAGCGGGGGCGATCCGGCTGCTGACGACGGAACCGCCGCCGGGTTGGAACGGGTTGCCCGGGCATGTGCGCGAGGCGCGCCTGGCGGCTGGCGGTCATCGGGTCGCGGTCGATGCCGGTCGTATATTGGAAGTTGTCCTGCCTTGGGAATCGGGTGCGCACCTTCCGTCGGCCGGGACTACCGTGGTGGTCGCCTTCCCTCCCGAAGCGGCCCACCTTTTACCGGCGAGGCCGCCACGACCCGAGGTACCGGCTCCGCCGGCTGGGCGACGGTGGACGCGGCGATAATCGGTGTCGCAGGCGCGCGGAGCCGCGAGGCATCGACCAGAATCGGAACCCGCCACGACGGTCCCGACGACCGGGCGGCGACAACGACAAGGAGGACGACGATGGCGATGCGACTGGTGCTGCCGGAGCTGCGACTGTTCGATCTGCTGGGCGGAGGCGGACGCGGCACGGTGTCCACGGCCGAATCGTGCACCGGCGGCGGTGTCGCCCAACGCATCACGTCCGTCGCCGGCAGTTCCGACTACTTTCTGGGCGGCATCGTCGCCTATGGCAACACCGCCAAGCACGCGCTGCTGAATGTCCCGCAGGAGATTCTCGATTCCGTGGGCGCGGTCAGTTCGGAATGCGCACTGGCGATGGCGGACGGGGCGCGCCGTGCCTTCGGTAGCGACTGGGCCGTTTCCACCACCGGCATCGCCGGCCCGGCCGGGGCCACCGAGCGCAAACCGGTCGGGCTGGTCTACATCGCCGTGGCCGGCCCCAACGGCGCCGTTTCCGAGGAGCGCCATTTCCCCGGCAACCGCGCCGCCGTCACCGAGGCGGCCAGCGAAGCGGCGCTGGCGCTGCTGGTGCAACGGATGGAGATGGCGACTCAAGCCAGCTCGTAAACCGCCACCCGATCGAAGCTGACGGTGAAGGGCGCTTCGCCTTCCGGGTTCATGCTGGCTCCGAAGTCGAGCGCGGTGGGCGCGCCGAGCGGCGGCAAGGCGATGCCGGCCGCGCCAGCCACGTCGACGCCATCGATCAGCAGCGCCGGGGCGCCGCCGACCACGCGCACCTCCAGACGGCTCAACCCATCGGCCAGCGCCGCCGAGGCATCGGAGGGTTCCAGCCAAGGTGTGAAACGCCCGCTCTCGGCATCGCGCTGCAACAAACCCCACTGCTGGTTGAATGGATCGACCGTGAAAATCCACGGTTCGTCGGCGTCGATCTCGATCGTCACCGCACCCGACCCCTCGGTCGAGGCGATATCCAGCGCCACCGCGTAATTTCCCGAGGGCAAATTTTCACGCATCAGCGGATAGCCGGAGATGAGACCGGGGCTGCTCACGGTCATGGTGAAGCGATCGTCGTCGTAGGTTGCGGCGGAGTCCGGAGACGAGGATGGGGCGTAGCGATGGTCGCCACCGAAGCCATCGGACATCAAAGCGCGAGCGTAGGGAGCCAGCCGATCCAGCCCGGCGACCGCCTCGGAGCGGGCTGGATCGAGTGCGAGCGCCTGGCGAAAGGCATCGCGCGCCGCGCCGACCTGGCCGTCATCTTCCTCCAGTTCGCCCAGTCCGAGATAGGCGTCGGCGAGCGCACTGCGAATCTCAGGATCGTCGCGCCGAGCGAGCGCGTCGGCAAAGTAGCGAGTCGCGCAGCGCCAGTCGGCACGACCGGCGCAACTGGTCGCGGTACGGACGAGGGCGTCGAATCCATCCGCCGCGGCCGAATCGAGCGACGCGGCCTCAGTCTGCTCGTACGGCGATGTCTGCGCGTTGGCGTCGCCGGCGCCGGTGAGCGTCGGATCGACCTGTTGCAGGAGCGGCAGCGCCAGATCGATCGGCCGAATCTGACCCAGCGAACCGCCGGTGGGCACGCAACCGACATCGGCGTCATCGACAACACCATCGCCGTTGACATCGCCGGGGCGGCAATCGAGCGGGGCGCCGCTGGTGGCGACGCCGATCAGCAGTCCGGCATCATCGAACGCGCCGCTGCCGCTGCTGCCGCCGGATATCACGGCATCGGTATTGATCCAGGCCGGGCCGTCGATACCCGCCTCGTACAGAAACCCGCTGACAACGCCCTCGGTATAGGTCAGCGATCCCTGTCCGATGACCGGGAAACCGAAGATATGCAGGGGATCGCCCAGGCGGATGCTTTCCGTACTCCCGAGCTGGGCGTGGGGCAAATTCAGCTCGTCCGGATTCACCGGCCGGCTGTAGCGATCGCGATCCACCTGCAAGACCGCCAGATCGAGATCGGCGTTCTCGGCGGCGACGGTGGCCAGAAACCGCAGCTCGGGAGGTCGGCGACCATCGGAGATGGCGATGGCGAAATCTCCCGGGCGCAACTGGAAATCCCAGTTCTGCCCGGCGGCTGTTGCGCGGACCCGCTTCTCTTCCAGGGTCTGCTCGATCCCGGCCGTATCGACGACATGCTGATTGGTAAGCACCAACCCGTCGGCGGACACGACCGTGCCGCTGCCGACCGAGATCACGGTCAGATCGCCGGCGGCATCCTGCACCACGACACCTACTTGCACCGAAGCGGGCACGGCCGCATCGCGCACGGCCGAGTCAAGCTGGGCGCGCGCCGGCGTCACCGTCAACATCAGCCACACCACCACCAGCATCGCCCGCGTCATCACTCGTATCGCCGCCTCCCGCGAACCCAGACCGGACGGGCGAATCATAACGAAACACGGCGCGGCGATGTTGAGGCCACACGCGGCAGG
>JADLCW010000114.1 GCA_020847015.1 Thermomicrobiales bacterium
AGATGGAAGAGTTTTTCTTCGGGGAAGACGCGCGGATGCCGGAGGGGTGGATTCCCCCCTCGCAGGCGGCGCCGGCCAAGGGCGGCGGAGCGGCGCGCAAGAAGTAGCGATGCGCCGCCGCGGTCGACCCACGATTCGATTGATGCGCGATGCGGTGATGCACGGGCCGCCGCATCGCCATGCGATCAAAGGCCGCACAGCGCCGCTATCCTGCCTCCGGTGACAATTCGCTTGGAAACTGTCGGTCAGGCGAGCTCGAGCGGGATGCTGGCGCGCGCGGCAATGGCGCGCAACTCAGCCAGCAGCGCTGAATGAAGCGGAATGCCATGGCGTCGACGTTCGTCCTCGGCCAGAAACTCCCGCTCACCGGCGACGTAGACGCGATCGTGGCCTGGGGCCGGCGGCGTGGCGCGCAACTCGGCCAGCAAAGTATCCACATCGGCGCGAAACTCTTCCATCGGACGGAACGCGTCGGGCCGCCAGGCGGCGAAGAAGTGACCGATCCGCGCAGCCCCCTGCCGACGGGAGCGCATCCCGGCCACGTGCTGACCGAACGCGGAGCCAGCGAACGGACCGCAGAGAATGTCCACCAGGCTCGCCAGGCCATAGCCCTTGTGGCCGCCGCCGGCCGCATCGCTGCCGAGCGGCAGCAAGAGATCCGCCGCCCACGGATCGGTGGTGGGACGAGCCTCGGCGTCCAACGCCCAGCCCGGCGGGATGGATTCACCGGCGCGGCGGGCCAGCTCGATTTTGCCCCACGACACTTGGCTGGTGGCCATATCCAGCAGAAAAGGGCGCTCCTGCCCGGCGGGAATGCCCACCGCAAGAGGGTTGGTGCCCAGCATCGTAATGCGGCCATTCGTGGGCACGGCTTGCGGTCCGCCGTTCGTGGCGGCCAGTCCGGCCAATCCCTCAGCGACCGCCATCATGGCGTAATAGCCGGCGATGCCGAAGTGATTGCTATCACGCACAGTGACGAAGGCGACGCCGTTTTCCTTTGCTTTGGCCACGCAGGCAGCCATGGCGAAGTGCGCTGCCGGCGGCCCGAACCCGTTGCCAGCGTCGATAGTGGCGGTGGAGGGCGTTTCCCGCTCGATGACGGGCCGGGCTGTCAGGTCGATGACCCCGGCCTCGATGAGCGAGAGGTAGTACCCTAGCCGGGCGACCCCGTGCGACTCGATCGCGAACAGGTCGGAAGTGACCAGAATCTCGGCCGAGACGGCAGCGTCCTCCGGGCGTAGACCAGCCCATGCCAACACCGCCGCGGCGAACTGCGTGAGCGCCGAGGCAGAGATGCGCGCCGCCTCGTGTTCGGACACGGGGTCACCATCGTGCATGGTGTTCCTACGCTCCTCTTGGCGAATGTCGTCTTTGGCCCTCGCCGGCGCATCGGGCTATGCTGAGGAAGCGGCCGGCAGCGCGACGCCTGCCTGCGCCAACGCCTCCTCCAATTGCCGCATCGTGGTTGCGCTCGGCTCGGTCAGCGGCAGCGCGACCGGCCCGACCGGCAGACCCATGAGCCGCATGGCGGCTTTGAGCGGACCGGGGTTCATCTCGGCGAAGATCGCCCGCACCAGCGGGAAGATCGCGCGATAGCCCGCCGTGGCGGCGGCAACGTCACCCGTCCGGACGGCGTGGAAAATCTCCATCCACTGCCGGGGCACGACATTGCTGGAGGCCAGCAACGCGCCGTGCGCGCCCAACGCCAACTCCGGCACGGCGTAGTAATCCTCCCCGGAGAGAATACAGAGGCGATCTCCGACCGCTTCCACGAGCGTCGAAAAATTGCCGAGATCGGTGTTGCACTCCTTGATGCCGACGAAACGGGGTGAGGCGTCCGCCAGCCGTCCCACCGTGGCTGGCTCCAGATTCACTCCTGTCCGCGAGGGAATGTTGTAGAGAACGATCGGCAGTTCGCTCGTTTCGGCGAGCGCCATGTACCAACCGAAGACGCCCTCCTGGCCCCCGCGCGCATAGTAGGGGGTGATGGGCATTACGTAGTCGGCTCCCCGGCGGGCCGCCAGGCGCGCCATCTCTCGCGCGTCGCCCAGCCCGGGCGCGACGATGCCGACCGTCACCGGCGCGCGCCCGTCGACATGCTCGGCGGCCGCCGCAACGGCGCGCTCACGCTCGGCGAAGGAGAGCGCGGTGTATTCGCCCGTGCCGCCCAACACCACCACGCCCGTGCAACCGCCCGCCAGCACGAAATCGATGACGCGACGCAGTCCGTCAGCGTCAACGGTCTGACCGTCTTCGTGCAGCGGCGTCACCAGCGCTGAATGGACGCCAATTAATCGTGGATCGACGCTCATGGTGGTCCTCCCGAGCGAGTCGCCTGCGCTAGGCTCCGGTGCGGCGGGCCGACCGCCGCCGCGCAAACTCGATAGCGAACAACACCGCCGTGACGATGCCCACAAGGATGGTGGAGACCGCCGCCAGAGTGGGGCTGACCTGCAGCAACATCTCATCCCACATCTTGCGCGGCAGGGTGGTGTACAGGCCGCCGGTAACGAACAATGCGATCGTCAAGTCGTCGAAGGAGACGATAAAGGCGAAGAGAGCCGCTGAAATGAGCCCGGGGCGGATCAGCGGCAAGGTGATGTGCCGGAAGACGCGCCAGGGGTTGGCTCCGAGAA
>JADLCW010000115.1 GCA_020847015.1 Thermomicrobiales bacterium
CGCGGCGCGCCGCGGCCGGCCGCCCGGCTATGCCAGCCAGATGCGCTTCGTCGCCACCGGGCTGATTCCGATTCTCGGGTTGTTCGTGGTCTTCGCCTTCGCCCCGATCGGCATCGTGCTCTGGCTCAGTCTGCATCGTTACAACCAATTGGCGCCGACGGCGCCCTTCATCGGGCTGCGCAATTTCACCTTCGCCTTCACCCAGGATCCGCTCTTTCTGAACGCGCTCGGCGTCACCCTCAAGTACGCGCTGGTGGCCGTGCCGTTCAATCTGCTCATCGCGCTGCCGATCGCCATCGGGTTGAATCAGGTGACCCGGCTAAAGGTCGTGTTTCGTTCGGCCTTCTTCTTGCCCACCGTCGCCTCGGCGGTCGCCGTCTCGCTGATCTGGCGCTACGTCTACGAACCACAAGCGGGCGGTCTGAATGCGCTGTTGGGCGCTCTCGGCGCGCCGCAGCCCTCCTGGCTGAACGACCCCGCCACGGCGCTCTGGGCCATCATGGTCACGGCCGTCTGGCAGGATCTCGGCTACAACATCCTGATTTTGCTAGCGGGATTGCAAACGATCCCCGAGGATTTTTACGACGCTTCCAAGGTGGACGGCGCCGGTCCCTGGGCGCGCTTCACCGGCATCACCTTGCCGCTGCTGAGCCGAACGCTGCTGTTCGTTTCGGTGCTGACGATGATCTCCTATCTTCAGCAGTTCACCTACGTGCAGGTGATGCCCAATCAGCCCGGCGGCCCCATCCACAGCACCGAAACGATGGTGCTTTATGTGTACACCAAGGCTTTCTCCAACATGCAACTCGGCTACGCATCGGCGCTGTCGGTGGTGCTGATGGCCATCATTCTGGTCATCACCCTCGCCCAATTCCGGCTGCTGCGCGCCCGCTGGGAGTATTGACATGGCGCACGCCGTCCAAACCGCGACTCGCGTCGCCCAACCCGCGGTCTCCAGGCGTCGCCCCGGTTCCCGGACGAAGATCGTCGGGCAGTGGCTGCTGGTGGCGGCGTTCACGATCGGGGCGCTGGCGTTCATCGCGCCGCTGCTGCTGATGCTCTCGGCCTCGTTCAAACCCATCGCCGAGATCTTGCGGGTGCCGCCCACCTTCCTGCCGGAAGCGCCGACGCTGGACAGCTACCGCACCGTGCTGGAGACAGCTCCCTACCTCGCCTGGTATCGCAACAGCCTGGTGGTGGCGACCGCTGTCACCGGCTTCTGTCTGGTCACCAGTGGGTTGGGCGGCTACATCTTCGCCAAGTTCGAGTTTCCGCTGAAGAAGCCGCTCTTCACGGTGATCCTGGCCACGATGATGATTCCGTTTCCGGTGCTGCTGATTCCCCAGTATCTCATCGCCAACAAGCTGGGGTTGCTCAACTCGCTGTGGGCGCTCATTTTGCCCGGCGTGGTCAGCGCCTTCGGCATCTTTCTGGTTCGCCAGTTCGTGGCTGGCATCCCCAACGACCTGATCGAGGCGGCCCGCCTCGACGGGGCCAGCGAATGGGCCATTTTCATCCGCATCATCGTGCCGCTGGTGCGGCCGGCCCTGGCGGCGCTCGGCGTCTTCACCTTTCTCATCTCCTGGAACGATTACCTGTGGCCGCTGGTGGCGATCAACGATCTGGAAAAAAGCACGATTCCGCTCGCATTGACGTTTTTCAACAGCACGCATGCCACTCGCTACGATCTGGTGATGGCCTCGGCGGCCATGGCCGTCGTCCCGGTGCTGATCGTGTTCATCATCTTCCAGCGCCATATCGTCAAGGCGCTGGTGCTGGCCGGCATGAAGTAGGAGCACCATGAAAATCGTCATCATCGGAGCCGGCAGCACGGTGTTCACCCCCGGGCTGATCGCCGATCTCACCGGTTCGCCCGCCCTCGCCGACGCCACCGTAGCGCTGGTCGACATCGACCCGGCCAGTGCCGAAACCATGGCCCGCTACGCCGAGCGAGTCGCGCGGGAGCGCGGCGTCGGATTGCGCGTCGAATACGCGACCGACCGCCGCCGCGTGCTGGAGGGCGCCGATATCGTCACCGTGACCATCGCGGTAGGCGGGGCGCGGGCCTGGGAGCGGGATGTACGCATCCCGGAGGCGCACGGTGTCTGGCAAACCGTCGGCGACAGCGTGGGACCGGGCGGCGTGTTCCGCGCGCTGCGCCACGTGCCGGAACTGGTCGCCATCGCCCACGACATGGAGCAGCTCTGCCCCGATGCGTGGCTGTTCAATTACACCAACCCGCTCAGCGCGCTGGTGCGCGCCGTCCACAAAACCAGCTCCATCAAGGCGGTGGGGTTGTGTCACGGGGTGCTGCACACGCGCGCCGAGATCGCCCGCGAGTTGGGTCTGCGCCCGGCCGACCTGGGCATCACCGTGGCCGGGCTCAACCATCTCGGGTGGGTGCTCGATCTGCGACACGGTTCGGACGATCTCTATCCGCGCTTTCGGGAGATCGTCAGACGCCAGTTAGCCTCGCCCCCGCCGCCGCCCGAAAACGATCCCTACGCGGGGTTTCAGGAGGTGAGCGCCCGGCTGCTGGAGATCTACGGGTTGTATCCCTCCCCCGGCGACCGCCACGTAGCCGAGTTTTTCCCATTCTTTCTGCGCCGCGGCGGCGACCGCCTCGACTACGGTTTGCAGCGCGGACTGGACATGACCAACAGCATTCTCGCCTCGCGCGATGACCGCTGGGATCGCATCGTCGCGCAGGCCAACGGCGCGACCGAGCTGGATCGCGCCCTGTTCGACGAGGCGCGCGAGGGCGAGCGACTGGTCGGCATCATCGAGGCGATGACCGCCGATCGACCGCTCGCCGAACTGGCGGTCAATGTCCGCAACGATGGGCTCATTCCGAATCTGCCGCCCTATGCGGTGGTGGAAACACCGGGACTGATCGACGGCCGGGGCGTGCACGGCGTCGCTGTGGGGCCGCTGCCGGAAGGCATCGCCGGGGTGCTGGCCGCGCGCGTCCGCCAGCAGGAATTGACCGTCGATGCGGCGCTCTCCGGAGATCGCCAGCTCGCCTTGCAGGCGCTGCTGGCCGATCCGCTCGCGCCGTCGGTGGAAGCGGCGGCCGCGATGCTGGAGGCGGCGTTGGCGACCCACGCGCCGCATCTGGAACGGTTTGCGCCGTGAGCCTCACCCCGATCGCCACCATCACCCTCAACGCATCGGTCGATACGACCTATCTGTTGCCGCGGCTGGAGCACGGCGGCATCGCGGTGGTTGACCGCAAAGAGGCCGTGGCCGGCGGCAAAGGCAACAATGTCGCCCGCGTGTTGACGACGCTCGGACAACCGGCGATCGCCACCGGGTTCGTCGGCGGCGACGCCGGACGCTTCATCGAGGAGTCGTTGCGCGCGGCGGGCATCGCCACCGCGTTTCATCACGTGTCCGGCGAATCACGCACCTGCCTGACGATCGTCGAGGAAGCGAACGGAACGGTCTCGGAAATTCGGGAGCGCGGCGAAGTGGTGCGCCCGGAAGACGGCGCGGCATTCCTGCGTGCGGCGCCGACGTTGGTGGGGGCGGCGCGCTGGGCGGTCCTCTCCGGCAGTCTGCCGCCGGGTTTGCCGGCCGACTACTACGCTCGCCTCGTCGCGGCGCTGAAAGCGGCCGGGCTGCGCGTCGTGCTGGACGCCAGCGGCGAGCCGGCCGCGCTGGCGCTCGCGGCCGGTCCCGATGTCATCGCGCCGAATCTCGAAGAACTGTCGGCGCTCGTCGGGCGGCCGGTCGCCGTCGAGGACGCCGTTGCGGCGGCGCACAGTCTTTTCGACCGGCTCGGGTCGGATGCCGTCGTGCTGGTCACTTTCGGGGCTGGCGGGGCGGCGCTGGTGCGACGCGACCGGGCGCTGACAGCAGGAGCGGCGACGGTGGATGCGATCAACCCGGTGGGAGCCGGCGACGCCTTTCTCGCCGGCTACGTGGCGGCCGCCGCCGGCGGCGCGGACGACGCGACCGCGTTGCGCGCGGCCGTGGCGACCGGATCGGCGGCGACGCTGCAAACCCGCATCGGCGTGGTGGATCCGGCCGACGTGGCCCGATTGTGCGATCTGGTGGGGGTAGTCGGGTGAGCGACGCGCCGCTGGCCATCGTCGGCAATCTGAATCTCGATTTGTGGGTCGGCCCGGTCGAGCGCTTCCCGCGCACCGACGAAGAACTGCTGGCCGACTCGGCGCGGCTGGAGCTGGCCGGGTCCGCCGGCTACATGTTGCAGGCGGCGCTGGCGCTGGGCATCGAACCGCGCGTCGTATCGACTATCGGCGACGATGCCTTCGGCGATGTGCTGCGGCATGAGATGGCTCGCCTCGGGGCGACCGTCCGCGGGGTGGAAACACTGCCGGGCGAGGAGACGTCGCTGGGGATCATCTTCGTCGCGCCAGACGGCTCGCGCGCCATTCTCAGCACGCTCGGGGCGCACAAGGCGATGGACCCGGTCGTCGCGCGGCGTCATGACGCCTTTGTGGCCGATTGCCCGGCGGCAATTCTCTGCGGCGCCTACCTACTGCCACGCTTCGGCCCCGACGCCATTCGCCCCTATGCCGAGCATCTGCGGCGGCGCGGTCAACTGGTCGCCTTCGATCCCAGTTGGGATCCGGCCGGCTGGGGCGAGGCGACGCGCACGGCGACCTTCCGGCTGTTGCCGGCGGTCGATGTCTACCTGCCGAACGAGTTCGAATTGCTGGCGCTCACCGGTCGCGACTCGCTGGAGGAGGCGGTGGTCGAAGCAGCGGCGGTCGCCGGCGAGGTTGTCGTCAAGCGTGGCGCGGCAGGCGCGCTCTACGCGCGTGGCGACGAGCGGATCGCGGCTCCGGCGCCGCCAGTGGCGGTCAGCAATACGATTGGCGCAGGCGACGTGTTCGACGTCGGCTACCTCTACGCTCGCCGTCGCGGCGACGCTCCGCGCGAACGATTGTGCTTCGCCAATGCCCTGGCCGGGTTGGTCATCTCCCAACCGGGGCGGCGGACCTACCCCAGCGTGGGGGAGGTCGAGACCGCCATGCGCCGGGCAGCGTGCGCGGGAGAGGAGGCGCCGGCGTGAAAGCGACTGCGGCGCAGGACGCGCTGCCAGCCGAGCGAGCGGAGCAGGTTCGCTCATTCATCGAGCGGCGACAGCGGGCCACCGTCGGCGAGATCGTGACCGAGTTCGGCATCAGCGCGGCGACCGCCCGCCGCATGCTCGGCGCGCTCGCCGACCGCGGCGAGATTCGGCGCGTGCACGGCGGTGCGCTGGCCGTGCGCCACTCCGGACCAGAACCGCCGGTGGTGCAGCGGATGGCGGAGCAGGCCGAGATCAAGGCGCGCATCGGTCGCGCCGCCGCCGCGCTGATCGAAGACGGCGAAACCATTTTCATCAGCAGCGGCACCACCGCGCTGGAAGTCGCCCGCAATCTGCGCGAGCGGCCGCGTCTGACCGTCATCACCAATAGTCTGCTGGTGGCCGATCTCGTGCGCGATGCGCCAGGCATCGAGTTGATCGTGCCGGGCGGGTTGCTGCGCCGCTCCGAACAGTCGCTCATCGGACACATGACCGAGCGCGCGCTGCAAGAGTTGCGCGCGGCCAAGATCGTGCTCGGCATCCGCGCGATTCATCCCCAGCACGGCCTCACCAACGACTATCTGCCGGAAACGCAAACCGACCGCGCCGTGCTGGGGTTGGGGGGCGACGTCATCGTGGTGGCCGATCACACCAAGTGCGGGGTGGTTTCCACCGCATTCGTCGGACCGATCTCGGCCATGCGCGTGCTGGTCACCGACGAGCGGGCGCCGGCCGACTTCGTGGCGGACATCGAAACCGAGGGCGTGCGGGTGGTGCTGGCATGAGCGCGACATTGGACCGATTGTTGCTGCGCGATTTCGCACCCCGCCCGGCGCTGCGCGCGACCGATGCCGGCGCGCCGGCGACGCCGCGCTTCCCGATCGTCGACGCCCACAATCATCTTGGCGGCGCGTTCGGCGATGCGGCCGGGGACTGGCCAGGGCGACCGGTTGCGGAGTTGCTGACGGTGCTGGATGCGGCCGGCGTCGAGCGCATTGTCGATCTCGATGGTCGCTTCGGCGACAATCTGGCCGCCGAGATCGCTCGCTTGCAGGCGCCCCACCCCGACCGTATCGCCGTGTTTGCCGGCATCGACTACGATAATTTCGCGACTGATCCCAATTTCGGAGAAACCGAAGCGCGCCGCCTGCGGGCATCGGCGGCGGCCGGCGCGCGCGGTCTCAAAGTCTGGAAGCTGCTGGGTCTGCGTCTGCGCGATGCGGCCGGGCGCCTGATCCCGGTCGACCATCCGCGTCTCGATCCGCTGTGGACCGAAGCCGCCGCGCTGGGGCTGCCAGTGATGATTCATGTCGCCGACCCGGTCGCCTTTTTTCAGCCGGCCGATCGCTTCAACGAGCGCATCGAAGAGCTGGCCGCTCACCCAGACTGGCATTTCTTCCCCACGCGGCCGACGCCCGACCCGGCCCACCCCGATTTCCCGACGTTCGATGAGGTGATCGACCAGTTCGCGCGGCTGCTCGATCGCCACCGGCAAACCACCTTCATCGGCGCCCACGTTGGCTGCTACGCCGAAAATCTGGCATGGGTCGGGCAGGCGCTGGAGACATTCTCCAATTTTTATGTCGATCCTTCGGCGCGCATGGCCGAACTGGGTCGCCAACCCTACACCGCCCGCGACTTCTTCATCCGCTGGCAGGATCGCATCCTGTTCGGCACGGATGCCGCGCCGAATCTGGACGCCTACGCGCGCTGGCGGCGATTTCTGGAAACGCGCGACGAATATTTCCCCTACGACGACGAACCGGTTGGCGAAAGCGGCCGCTGGAATGTCTGCGGACTCGATCTGCCCGACGACGTGCTGCGCAAGGTCTATCGAACCAATGCGCTGCGCGTGATCTGGCGAGAATCCGATCCCGAGCTCGAATCCGAACCCACCACGGAGGACGTACGGTGAACCAACCCGGTCAGTTGACCAAATCGGAAATTCTGTCTCAGCCCGAAGCGTGGGCCGCCACGATGGCGATCGTGCGGGAGCAGACGGCGGCTATCTCCAGATTGTGGCGAGAATCGCGGCCGGATACGGTGGTTTTCACCGGCTGCGGCTCCACCTACTACGCCTCGATGCTGGCGGCGGCGGCGCTGCGCATGCTGGCCGGCATCGACGCCCGCGCCGCTCCGGCGTCCGATCTGCTGATGTATCC
>JADLCW010000116.1 GCA_020847015.1 Thermomicrobiales bacterium
ACTACACCATCCGACTCCACGGCGGTCGCTGGGAATGCACCTGCCACACTTTTGAATCCAACATGCTCGGCACCTGCAGCCACATCATGGCCTTGCAGCAGTTGCTCGGCGTCATGCTGCCCGACGATGCGCGTTACGGCGTCGAGACTGTCGAGCCGGTCGGAGCGTCAGCCGGCTGAGCGGACGCCGGGGTTTGCTGGAACGCGCTGCGGCGCGATCGATTTCGTGAACGCGCCAAGGGGGCGGCGTACGGCGCGGCCCCCTTGGCGCACGATCTCACTCGACGGTTACGGACGTGCGGCGGCCTTGTCCGCTACTCCGGCCGCCAGCGCCAGGGCCTCGGCCTTGTCGGTTCGCTCCCACGGCAAATCCAGATCGTCGCGCCCAAAGTGACCGTAGGCCGCCGTCTGCCGGTAGATTGGCTTCCGCAGATCCAGCGCGTCGATGATCGCCCCGGGTCTCAGATCGAAATGCTCGGCGATCAGGGTCTGGATCGTTTCGTCCGACACGACTCCGGTGCCGAACGTTTCGATCATGATCGAAACCGGATGAGCGACGCCAATGGCGTAGGAAATCTGGATCTCGAAGCGCTCCGCCAGTCCCGCCGCCACGACGTTCTTCGCCACATAGCGCGCCGCATACGCGCCGGAGCGGTCCACCTTGGTGGCGTCCTTGCCGGAAAACGCGCCGCCGCCGTGGCGAGCCATGCCGCCATAGGTGTCGACGATGATCTTGCGCCCGGTCAGCCCGGCATCGGCCATCGGGCCGCCCAGCACGAACCGGCCGCTTGGGTTGATCAGGAAGCGCGTATCGCGGTCGATCAACTCCCGCGGTACAACCTGTCTGACGATCAGATCCCGCACGTCGCGCTCGATGACCTCATTGGCGACGTCATCGGCGTGCTGCGTGGAGACAACCACTGTATCGACCCGGCAGGGCACGCCGTTGCGATACTCGACCGTCACCTGGGTCTTGCCATCCGGGCGCAGGTAAGAAAGCTGACCGCTCTTGCGCGCCTCGGTCAGGCGACGCGCGATGCGGTGCGCGAGCGCGATCGGCAGCGGCATCAGTTCCGGCGTCTCGCGGCAGGCGAATCCAATCATCATGCCCTGGTCGCCGGCCCCGATCTCATCGTAGCCGGCCGATGCCAGGTCATTGACGCCCATTTCGATCTCGTGACTTTGCTCCTTGATCGAAACCAGCACGCCGCACGTCTTGGCGTCGAAACCGTGCTTGGAGTGGGTATAGCCGATGTCCTGCACGACACTGCGCACGATGGCCGGGATATCCACGTAGGTTTTGGTGGAGATCTCCCCAAACACCAAAATCATCCCGGTGGTGGTCGCCGCCTCGCACGCCACCTTGGCGTAAGGATCTTCCTTGAGAATTGCATCGAGCACCGCGTCGGAAATCTGGTCGCAGACCTTGTCCGGATGCCCTTCGGTGACCGATTCGGATGTGAAGAAGGTGCGGTTCGCTGTCATGAACGTCCCGCGTGTTTGCGCCATGCTCGTCTGCTCCCGCCGCCGTTCGGTCGCCGCGCGACCGCCAGCGCGCCTCCGCCGCAGCCCGGCCGTCTGGCCGACCAGACTCAGCCCTCCCAGGAGTTCAGGTACCGCTCCTGCTCCGCGGTCAGTTGGTCGATCTCGATCCCCATCGCCTGCAGCTTGAGGCGGGCGATCTCGCGGTCGATCGCCTCCGGCACGCTGTAGACCTTTGGCTCCAGATCCTTGCCGTGCTCCACCAGATACCCCGCCGCCAGCGCCTGATTGGCGAAGCTCATGTCCATCACACTGGCCGGGTGGCCTTCGGCCGCCGCCAGGTTGATCAGCCGCCCTTCGCCCAACACGATCAGCCGCTGATCCGGACCGAGCAGATATTCCTCGACGAATGGTCGCAGCGTACGCCGTCCCTCGCCGCTCATCTCCTCCAGCGCCGTAAGGTTCACCTCGGCGTTGAAATGGCCGGAGTTGGCGAGAATCGCCCCATCCTTCATCTGCTCGAAGTGGACCCGGTCGATCACGTTGATGTTGCCGGTGGCGGTGACGAACAGGTCGCCCAGCGCCGCTGCCCGATCCATCGACATCACCGCAAACCCGTCCATCGCCGCTTCCAGCGCCCGCACCGGGTCGATCTCGGTGACGATCACCCGCGCTCCCATCCCGCGCAAGCGCATGGCGATGCCCTTGCCGCACCAGCCATAGCCGGCCACCACCGCGACCTTGCCCGCCAGCAGCAGGTTGGTTGCCCGCAAAATGCCGTCGATGGTGCTTGGGCCGGTGCCGTATCGGTTGTCGAAGAAATGCTTGGTGTCAGCGTCATTGACGGCAACGATCGGGAAGGCCAGCAAACCCGCCTTCTCCAGCGCTCGATGACGAATGACGCCGGTGGTCGTCTCCTCAGTGCCGCCGATGATGCCGGGCAGCAGATCCTTGCGCTCCGTATGGAGATAGGCGATCACATCCGCCCCGTCGTCGATGACGATCTGCGGACCATGCTCCACCACCGCCCGAATATGGCGCTGGTAGGTCTCATTATCCTCGCCCTTGATGGCGTAGACGGGAAGACCTTCCTCCACCAGCGCCGCCGCCACATCGTCCTGAGTGGAAAGCGGATTGCTGGCGCAGATGACGGCGTCGGCTCCGCCGGCCTGCAGCGTCAGCGCCAGATTTGCCGTCTCGGTCGTGACGTGCGCGCAAACCGACATGCGAATGCCGGCCAGCGGTCGCTCCCGCGCGAACTGTTCGCGGATCTGCCGGAGCACCGGCATCTCCCGCGCCGCCCAATCGATACGGCGGCGCCCATCCGCCGCCAGCGATGGATCCTTGATGTCGAACGCGCGCGGCCGCGCGCTCCCGGTCGTCGATACCACGTCGATTGTCCTTCCGCTTACCGTCTCGCCACCGGCTCCGCCAGCGCTTCCGCCGTCACATTTCCAGCGAATTCGGGAAACGCCGAATCGAACCGCGCCACGAACCCCTCGGGCGCATAGCAATGTTCCTGGGTGCCGTGGCGCTCGATCGCGTACGTCGCCGCGACTGCGGCCATCCGTCCGGCGATCTCCGGCGGCGCCTCCAGCAGGAATCCCTTGATCAGCCCGGCGCGATAGGCGTCGCCGGCCCCGGTCGGGTCTTCCACCCGTTCCGGCGCCGCGGTCGGGATTGCCACCTGCCGTCCCTCAATATGGATCGTGGAGCCTTCGCCGCCAAACGTAACCGCCACGACCGGAACCCGCTCGGCGATGTCCGCTACGGTCAATCCGGTCTTGCGCTCCATCATCGCGAATTCGTAGTCGCTGCCGATCACCGCCCAGGCCGCGACGATGCCCGCCGCGAGATCCTCCGCTGGCAGGGCCACGACTTGCTGCGAGGGGTCGTAGATCAATCGGCAGCCAGTCGCCGCGATCTCGGCCGCGTGGCGGCGCATGGCTTCCAGCGTCGTCGCCCCCACGATGCCGTACGCGGCGCCTCGCGCAAGATCCGCGACCGAGAGCGCAGCCGCCGCTTCCGAGGCGCCCGGGTAGAACCCGGCAATCTGGTTGCCCGCGAGATCGGTCGACATGAACGACGAGCCAGTCAGCAGATTCGGCGCATCGACGATGGCCGACGTATCCAGCCCGAGCGCCTCGAAAGCCGCCCGGTATTCGCCGAAATCCGCCCCGCCCGCTCCCACCAGCACCGGTCGCTCGCCCAGCAGCGCCAGGTTGTAAGCGATGTTGCCGCCCACCCCGCCGCGCAACCGCTGCAGCGAATCGAACAAGAAGCTAACTGATAGCACGTGGACCTTGTCGGGTAGGATGTGATCCTTGAACGACCCCGGAAAGGTCATGATGTAGTCGAACGCGATCGACCCGCTGACGACCACGTTGGGCTGCGATTGCGGTTGGGGCATGGAATCCCTTTCGCCTCCCCCTCGTCCGCCCGTGCGCCTCGGCGGAGACGTGACTGTTCGGTCAAATCCAGCATACGAGAATACCACGCCGCCCCGATCTCCTAGCCGACCGGAACCGGCGCGCGCACGGCCTCCAACCCCGCGCGGACGATATTCGCCGGCACATCGTCGCGGATCGTCACGCCGCCTTCGGCCAACGGCAGCACCCAACGCTGCCGGCCGTCGGCCCGCTTCTTGTCGCTTCCGATCAACGACAACGCCCGCTCCGCGTCGACCTCGGTCGCGCGCGGCAACCCGAAGCGATCGAGAGCCGCGTCGATACGCGCGACCGTCGCCGCATCACAGGTTCCCATCGCTTCCCCGATGCGGCTTGCCGCCCGCATCCCGAGCGCGATCGCTTCCCCATGCAGCAAGTGGTAATCGGCCGCCTCGATGGCGTGACCCAGCGTGTGGCCAAAGTTCAGGTAGGCGCGGATGCCTGCCTCCCGCTCATCCTCCATCACCACCGCCGCCTTCAGCGCCACGTTGCGACGGATCAGATAGGAGAGCGCCGGTTCTTCCAGGCGGCTCAGCCGCTCCGCGTTGCGCTCCAGAAAACGGGCCAGATCGGCGCGTTCGCCCCCTGGAGTCGAAGGTTGGATGACGCCGTGCTTGACGATTTCGGCCCAGCCGCTACGCAATTCACGGGGCGGCAGCGTGGTGAGGAACCGCGGGTCAATGACCACAACCGGAGGCTGATAAAACGCGCCGATCAGATTCTTGCCGGCGGCGTGATTGATGCCGGTCTTGCCGCCAACGCTGCTGTCCACCATCGCCAGCAGCGAGGTCGGGATCTGCGCCAGTCCCAGCCCGCGCAACGTCGTGGCGGCGACGAACCCGGCGAGATCGCCGACGACGCCGCCGCCCAGCGCCACCACCACCTGCGAGCGCTCGGCGCCCTCCCCCAGCATCCAGTCGTACAGATCGCTCGCCCCGGCGACGCTCTTGCTTCCCTCTCCGGCCGGCACGGCGCGCAGTCGCGCATCGAACCCGCGCTCGGCGAGCACCCCGACAACGGTCGCGCCGTGTCGCTCCCCGACGTGCTCGTCGGTAATCACCCACACCCGACGCGCCGCCGGCCAACGCGCCGCGATCCGCGCGCCCAGCGCACCGACGCCCCCCGGTTCGATCCAGACGCGCGACTCGCCAGAGTGGGCGCGCAGCAGCACATCCGGCTCGTCCGCCAGCGGCCCAACCAGCCGCGCCAGCTCGGCGGCGACCTGCGACGGCGGCGTCCGGTCCACCACCAACGCGATCGCGGCCCGATCGTACGCGGATTGCCGTTGCGCCTTCATGGCCTGCAGCCGACCCAGTGGATCGCCACCCACGAGCAACGGACGCTCGGCGGTTTCGCCCTCGGCGGCCTGCTGCGCCCGGAGTCGCTCCAGACTGACGGCGGGATCGGCATCCAGCGCGGCCACCAGCGTGCCGGGTCGCGTCAGGAGATCCTCGGCCCACACGGCGGCGTCGACCACCGCGCCGCCCCCGGTGGCGACGACGACGTCATCGTCGGCCAGCGCGCGCGCGAGCATCGCTCGTTCGGCCTGGCGAAACGCCGCTTCGCCGTAGCAGCGAAACATCTCGGGCACCGGCATGCCCGCGTCTGCTTCCAGCGCGGCGTCGGTATCGACGAATCGCCAGCCCAGCCGCTCGGCAGCCAGCGCCCCCGCCGTCGACTTGCCGACTCCGCTCAATCCCACCAGCACCAATCGTCGGATCGGCGTCACCGTCGCCTCCCACCGCGACCGCTTCGGCCGCCAACCATCTCGTCACAGCTCACCGGTCTTGTCGTCGGGTGTATACTCCATTATCGGACTCGGTCACCGTGCGCCCCGGCCGAACCGCACCGCCGGTTCGCGTGGCGGAAAAGGGTTCGCTCACCAATGCAACGCATGCTCGTGGCCGACGACGACGCCGCGATTCGCTCCATTCTCAAGGAATTTCTCGAAGACGAAGGATACGATGTCGCTGAGGCGGGATCGGGCGCCGACGTGCTCGCCGCGCTCGCCAGCAAGGACGGCTCCGCTCCCGACCTCGTGCTGCTGGATGTTCGCATGCCCGACAAAACCGGGCTCGACGTTCTGCGTGAGTTGTCCAACGCCAACAAGAACGGCTCCCAACTACCGGTCATCATGATGACCGGCTTCGGCGCCTCAAACGTGGCCATCGAGGCCATGCAGCTCGGGGCCTACGACTACATCACCAAACCGTTCAACCTCGACGAGGTGCTCGTCACCATTCAGCGTTATTTCGAGCGGCAGGCGCTCAGCCAGCAGGTGAAAGAATTGTCCTCTCGCCTTGGCGAGCGGGATCCGAACGAAATCATCATCGGCAACAGCCCGGCTATGCAGGAGGTCTACAAGACAGTCGGCCGCGTCGCCCGCTCCGACGCCACGGTACTCATCACCGGCGAAACCGGCACCGGCAAGGAACTGATCGCCACGGTGCTGCATCGCTCCTCGTCCTATCGTGCCGGTCCGCTGGTCAAAGTCAACTGCGCCGCACTGCCCGAGACCCTGCTGGAAAGCGAGTTGTTCGGTCACGAAAAAGGCGCCTTCACCGGAGCCATCGCCCAGCGCAAGGGCCGCTTCGAAATGGCCAACAAGGGCACCATTTTCCTCGACGAAGTCGGGGAGATGACCCCGTCCACCCAGAAGAAGTTGCTGCGCGTGCTGCAAGAGCGGGAGTTCGAGCGCGTCGGCGGTTCGGTTGCGGTCAAGATCGACACCCGGGTCATCTCAGCCACCAACAAGATTCTGCCGCAGGAGATCGAAGCGTCCCGCTTCCGCGAAGACCTCTACGACCGTCTCAATGTCATTGATATCTATCTGCCGCCGCTGCGCGACCGGCGCGACGATGTCCCGCTGCTGGTCGAGCACTTTCTCGACAAGCATCGCGGCCGCGCCGGCGCCGGCCCGTCGCGTATTAGCCAAAGTGCGCTCCGCGAGCTTATGGAGTACGACTGGCCGGGCAACGTGCGTCAGTTGGAAAATGCGATCGAGCGCGCTACGGTGCGCGCACAGGGCGGTATCATCACTGAGGAGCACATCGACCTCATTGGAGCCGACAGTCGGCGCTTCATCGATATTGGGCAGCACGTTCGGCATGGTACGCGTCTGCGCGACCTGCTTGGCGACGTGGAGCGCCAAGCGCTTTCCGAGGCGCTGACCCAAACCGATGGCGACCGAATCGCCGCCGCCGCTCTGCTGGGGTTGGACGTCGCTGAACTTCAGGAGCGCCTGGGCGCACTGAACGTCTGACGGCGAACCACAGGGCCGGCGCGCGTCTCCGCGGACCCTGTGCCACAATGCGCCAATGAGCGACCAATCGTTGATCCTCGCGCTGGATCAGGGCACCAGCTCCAGTCGCGCCATTTTGTTCGATCGCGCCGGCAACGTCCACGGTCTCGCTCAGCGCCCCATTGCCTCGAGCTACCCGCATCCGGGCTGGGTCGAGCAGGATGCCGGGGAGATTCTCGACACAACCCTGGCGGTCGGCCGCACGGTGCTCGCCGAGACCGGCATCGCGCCCGCGCGCGTCGCCGCCGTAGCGATCGCCAACCAGCGCGAAACCACCGTCATTTGGGATCGTCGCACCGGGCGCCCGGTCGCTCCGGCCATCGTGTGGCAGAGTCGTCAAAGTCAGCCGCTGGTCGACGCCATCATCGCCCGCGGCATGGCCTCCGAGTACGAGCGCATCACCGGTCTCGTACCCGACGCCTACTTCTCCGCCACCAAGATCGCCTGGCTGCTGGAACGCCTCCCCGATCTGCGGCCGCTGGCCGAGCGCGGCGATGTGCTGTTCGGAACGGTCGAGACGTGGTTGCTCTGGAACCTCGCCAATGGCGCGATCCACGCCACCGACGCCGCCAACGCCTCCCGCACGATGCTGCTCGATCTTCATTCCGGCGCCTGGTCAGAGCCGCTGCTGGAGGATTTACGCATTCCGCCGGCGATGCTGCCGCGCGTCATCGCCAACAGCGGGCCGCTGGCTGAGATCGATGCTCGCCATTTCGGTCGCGCGCTGCCGCTGACCGGGATGGCGGGCGACCAGCAGGCCGCTCTTTTTGGGCAGGCGTGCTTCGCGCCCGGACAGGCCAAGAA
>JADLCW010000117.1 GCA_020847015.1 Thermomicrobiales bacterium
CCGGGGAAGCGCCGTCGTCCAGCACGAAGGTGCGGTGCGGGTGGCGGATAGCCATCGCGGCGCGCACGGTGGCGCGCACCACCTCGACCGGTTCGTTGTAGCAGGTGATCAGCACATCGACCGTTTCGTCGCCGCGCGGCGGAGGAGGAGCCCCGCGCCGCCGCCACTTCCAAACGGTGACACCGAACAGAAAGCTGTCGAAGAAGCTGTAGGTTTCGGCCGCCAGCAGCAGCAGCGCCAGCGGCCAATAGCGCCAGTTGATCGACCCAGTGTAGCGCCAGGCCAGGTAGTGGAACCCGAGAATCAGATTGGTGACGATCAGCAGACGCACCACGGTGAGGCGCGCCGTCATCCGGCGGCGGGAGCGAATCTGCTCGGCGAAGGATTGCCGGGGCCGCCGTGCGGGCGAGCCAGCACGGTGGGTCATATCGGCGGGTACGGTCATGACCGCTCCCCGCCCGAACCGCTGTATGGCGAGCGCGACGCCTGCAGCACTCCGGCGGCAATCGCCGCTTCGCGCCCGTGGGGTTCCCCCCGGGGCGCACGCTCGCCTCTCGCGGTTGCCGCCAGCGTCAACCCGATTTCCCCTTCACCACCGCCCCGATCGCCCGATGCCCCCAACGGCGACCACCTGTCACAGAGCATACCGCGTTTGGCGCCGACCCTGATTCCCCGCGCCGGGGAGCGGGGAGCGACCAGCGGCGCTTCGCCAGAATGTCCTATCGCACGGCGTATTCCTCCATCGCGCCGCACCGCCCCCGAGATTGCTTGTCGCACGCCAGGCAAGCGCCCGTACGCTAGTTCTTGCGGCGGCGCACGCGACGGTTGGTCGTCCGGCGGCGCGATCGTTTCTTGCCGCCGGCGTTGCGGTCGGGCGCCGAACGCGCTGGCCGCGCCGCCCAATGGGTCGGTTGCACCACGCCGCGGTAATAGGGATTACGGGCAGCGTCCATGAATGCCTGCGCGGCCGGGCTGGAACTGTCGATCCGGTAGTCGACGGTCTGATTGAACTCGATCTTGCGTTCGTTGAACCAGACCACCGCGCGAATGGCCGGGTAATGAAGGGGGATGGCAGCCCCCAATGCGTCGCGGACCCAGACCGCCTTGCTGCCGCCCTGCTCCACCGAAGCCATCTCCGCGATCAGCAGCGGTTTATCGGCCGCAATATCGGTCATTCTCGCGATGGAGGGGCCGAAAATCTGGTCGAAGCGACGCCAGCCGCCCTGCGCGGAGCCGAAGTTGTAGCCATCCAGCGCCACCCAGTCGACCGCGTTGTCGCCGGGGTAGAACGGAGTGAAATCGGACGCCTGATCCCACACCACGTTCGGCGACCAGACCCGGGCGACGTTGGTTGCCCCGGCATCGGCGAAGATGTCCCAGATGTGCGCCCAGGCGTCCTTGAAGTGCTCCGGCGTGTTCCCGTTGACGCGAGCGCCCCACGGATACCAATTACCGTTCATCTCGTGAGCGAAGCGCAGCAACACCGGTCCGCCGTACGCGGCGAGACCAGTCGCCCAGCGTTGAACGTAGGCGTCGTGATCGCCGCGCGCGATGCTGGCGAGACTGAATTGCGGCTGGTTGACGCCACGCTGAAAGTCCCACGGTTCCCAGGTGATCATTGGCGTAGCCCCGGCCGCCGCGGCGCGGCGCAGCCAGGCGGCGTCGATCTCGCCGCCGGACGCGCCCCACCCCTGATACCACATCAAAATCGCCGGCGCCGCTCCGAGCAGGCGGCGCGCGTCGGCGATGCGCTGGGCGCTGGCCGGAGCGCCGGGCGTGTAGATGCCCAACGCTACGGGAGCGCCGGTCGGAGCCCGTACGCCGACGGCGGCGCGCCCTTTCTTCTTGCCGATCTTGGCGGTAATCAGATAGGAGCCGCTGGTCGCCGCGGGCAACCGCACCGTCGTAGTGAACCGGCCCTTGGCGTTGGTGCGAACGCCGCCCAGCCGCTGCGCGCCGGCGCGGCCGAGTTGCCAAAGCAGTTGGCCACGCGCCTTGGGCGGAAACCCCGCGCCCTGCACCGTCACCGTCGCGGAGGCGAGCGCCCGCGCCGGTCGCACCGTCAGTCGAGCGGATCGTGCTTCCCCTTCGAGTGCGTCGCCGGTCACGGCGAGCGCGGCCAGCGCGCCGGAGACGGTCAGAAGCCGCGTGACGACCTGGCGCCGCGTGCGTTTGGCCCCGGCGTGCGGCGGTTCGAGGCGGCGGCGTCGTTCCGGCATCATCCATCCTTGTCCGGTCTTGACGGCGTGACGGCCGCAAGCGACATCGGCGGGGCTGTGCGGGTTCGGAGTCGTATTGTCGGGGCCGACCACCCGCCGTAGCAACCCGGCGCGCCGGCCGGTCGCCTTCCGGGATGCCAACCAGGCGGTACACTGCGGCACGATGCCCCGCCGCTCCAAGCAGGAGCCATTGCCAATGTGCGGCCGCTATGTCATCGCTGGCACGACCGAGTTATCCGAGCGGTTCCAACTGCGCCAGATCCCGGCTGAACTGTTTCCCACTTGGAATGCCGCGCCGTCGCAGGAACTGCCGGTGATCGTGGGTCGGCCTGACGGCGGCGTCGAGGTGCGCTTCATGCAGTGGGGGCTGCTGCCCCGTTGGCGACGCGAGGGACAGCGCAGTCTGGCGCCGATCAACGCCCGCGCCGAAACCTTGCTTGAGAAGCCGATGTTTCGCGGGCTGGTTCCCGGTCAGCGCTGCATCGTGCCGGTCGATGGCTTCTTCGAATGGCGCGCGCTCGACGGGCGCAAGCAGCCCTATTACATCACTTCCCGGGATGGCGCATTGTGGGGCTTGGCCGGACTCTACGACGAATCGCCGGGACCGCATGGCGAACCGGTCGCCTCCTACACCATCATCACCACCGCCGCCAACGACATGCTGCGCCCACTGCACGAGCGGATGCCGGTCATCCTGCGCCGCGACGACGAAGCGGAATGGCTCGACCGCGCAGAGACGGACCCCCGCGCGGTCGAACAGTTGCTGCTGCCCTATCCGGACGACCGGATCGAGCTGTGGCCGGTCAGCACGGCGGTCAACAATGTCCGCAACAATGCCCCGGAATTGATTCGCCCGGCCGAGCGCCAGCCGGGGCTGCTCGACGGGTAGGCAGGACGCCCGCCCACCCTCTGGCGTTGGCCGGGGCCGTGCCGAGCAAACCACCGGGTGAAGCCGTGTTCTCAATTACGCACCGCGAGCAGTTGCCTCCTGCGCCGCGGCGCGGGGCGCGGCGATGGAATTGCTATCTAACCGGGGGCGCGCCGCGCGGTCGCCGGTCCAGCAGCATCCACCTTCGTCGTCGCAGCACCGATAGCCGGCGGGGCAGCAATAGCCGATGCCTTGCGGGTCCCACTCTTTGCCGGGAGCCGGAGGGCAACAGTTGGGGTAGCCAGCCCGACAACAACCGGACCCAACGTCTGGACTACAGCAGTGTGGATACCCTCTCAAGCAGCATGTGCCGGGATTCACCTCGCCGCAGCAATTCGGGTATTCCCCACTGCAGCACGCGCCGACCGGACTTTCAGAATCGGGCGGGCAGCAGGTGTCGTTTTTCCCGCACCAGCCGCCGCCGGCTCCTGCCGCGCAGCACCTCGCGCCGCCGGATCCGCAGACGCGCCGCGAACTCCCCGGCTTCCCGCGTTGCAAGCAGCACGCGCCCGAGCAGCACTGCGAATTCTTGCCGCAGACCTTGTAGGCGCGCCGCTTGGTGCAGCGCTTCTTTTTTTCTTCTTGCGCTTCTTCCTCGCGTCTACCGGCTCGATCGCCAAGCTGTCTCCGAACAACGCCGCCGCACCGCCAGCAGCCGCCGCCAACAACCCGCGCCGCGATCGCAGACCGCCGAAGCGGCCCCGCACCCAGTCGTCGAATCGAAGATCGTCCATCGGGTCGCGCTCCCTCTCCGCTCACCCGACCCGGCCAATAGACCGCCCCGATGAGCGGCGCGGCAGGTCGGATGTCGTTCGGCAGGAGGCCATCCTCGCCATATCCCCGGGAATGTCAAAACCCCGCGAGCGACATCCGGTGTTGGCTGATGTGCTGCGGCGCCCGGTCCCGTGAATCAGACCGAGCGCGCGTCATCGAGTTCGGATGTCCCCCTCACCCACTCTCGCAGCCAACCCCGTCGTGGTCGCCGTCGAAGCGATGCGGGTCCGGCGGCAGCACCGGGAAGCGGCGCGCGCTGATGTCTTTGCAGTCCAGATCCGGGGCGCCCGGCGGGATGCACAGCGTCGGGTAGCTGGGGTCGCAGTTGCCGGACGCGGCCGGTGCGGGCGCGGCGGGAACCGGCAGGACCGGAGCCGGAGCCGGGGCGGCGGCCGGGACCGGCGCGGTCAGCGGCACGCCAAAGCCGTCGCAGGACGACCACAACCCGAGCTGGTAATCGCGCGCGAAGGTCACCGCCGCCCGGATCTCATCGACGTATGTGACATCCGGCGGGAAAGTGGAGATGTCGGCGTAGCCGCCGCGCGCGATGATCTCGTTGACGTTGTAGATGGCCGGCGCGACCGGTTGCCCGCCCTGCCGCCAGGAGTCGCCCAGATCGAGCCAGGCGTAGCGCAGCAAGCGGTCGTAGCGGTCTCGCTCGCTGACATCGCGCTCCAGATAGAGCTGGCCGCCGAAGTTGGTCAGCAGCGCGGTGGTGAATGCGCTCGCTTCCGCCCCGAAGCACTGCACCGGTTTGCTGGGGTGTTTGGTTTCGGGGGTGTCGATCAGAATCAACCGCACCCGCTCCACTCGCCCGCCGACCTCGGCTTCGATGGTGTCGCCGTCGATCACCCGCAGCAGCCGGGCTGGTTCGGCTCCCGCTGGCAACCCGGTCGTCCACGCGGCCGGGGCGAACCCGTCGGGCAACTCGGGACAGGCGATGCCGTCGCCATCCGGGTCCAGCGCGGGGTTGCCGCCAGGATTGGCGTCATGGACGGTTTGCGCCCAGATCCAGGAGTCGAAATCGGCGCAGGCGTACCCCGCCAGCGGCGGAGCGGTTTGGGCCGCCGCCGAGGAAGCCCCGGCAACGAAGATCGCAGCGAACGTCAGCGCGAGCAGTAACCGGATCATGATGTCCTTTCTAATAAAATACGTAACGAGATAGGGGAAGCATACGACGAATCGCGCGAACCCTGACGGATCGCCTCCCGGCCGGGGGCGGCGTTCGCACGATAGCCGGCGATCGCGGCAGCGAGACTTGCGGCTGGTGCGTGGCCGCTCCCGGGTAGGGCGACGCGCTACCCGCACGGTCTGCATCTCGCTGAGCGCGGCAACGATGCGATTGGCGAGCGGCGCATCGACCCGCTTCCGCACCCGCTCGGTCGGCTGCCGCCCCGGCGAGGCGGGCGGCAAAAGGGCCAGGTGGACGCTCTCCGGCACGATGAGCCTGAATGCGGCCAACGCCACCGAGCAGGCGTTGGCCTTGCCGCTAGGCAGCGAGATTCACCAGGTCTGAATCGGTGGCCGTGTGGGAAGCTGTTGACGGCGAGCCATGTATCGTGATGGCGCGCAGCGGCGATCTTGGGAGCCCAGCCGCAACGGGAGACCGGGAACGAACCCGGGCGGCGTTGGTCCTGGACCCAGACCTGCCCCGAGACTTCGGGATAGGCGACGGTTACGGCGTCGCGCCGGGCGCCCAGCCTCTTTTTTCCCAGAGGCGCACCGGCCCGGATTGCCCGTCGCCACGGCTGCCATAGGCTGAAGCCAAGGCGGCGCAATTGCTCCC
>JADLCW010000118.1 GCA_020847015.1 Thermomicrobiales bacterium
CCTCGAGGGAGGCGGGCAGCGAGGCCGTTCCGGTGTGGAAAGTCCACGCCCCCTTGAGATCCTTGACATTGTCGGTGGTGATCTGGTCGAGCGAGGAATACCGCTGGTTATAGAGATTGCCGCCGTAGGTGGCCCATTCCGCCCCGGCCGGTTCCGACACCGGTTGGGCGCCGGACGGCGCCTGGGCGGCGGGTTGCGCCGCGATAGCGACCATCCCGCTCCCGCCCATGAGCAGAGAGAGGATGAGCGCGAACAACGCCCGAAAAACCATATCGTTGCCCTGTTCTACGATGCGATCTGTCGCAACAATGAACGAAAGGGTGTGCGAAACCCCGATAACATGCGATCGCGTCGTTCCCCCTTGCCGCCATCCCGGATTGAATCTCGTCATACGAACCGGGCGAGGTCAGTAATGACACGTGTCACGATAGATCTTGCGGGCATGAATTGTCAGTTTGAAACGCTACATTACCGAAGCATCTTTGGAATTTATCGGTTTGATACGCTACATTGTGATGTCCGCTACAGAATCGGCGCAGATTGGCAACCGACCGTTACGCGATGCGCAACAGTGCGCCGGACGCCTTCCGGAGCGTGGCGGCCGGAAGACGATTCCCGCTGAGGCGGCGCCAGCCGGTGGCCCAATGGTTCGCCGCCATGACGCACGCCTGTATCGTGCGCGCCGTGGGGCAGCGCAATCCGCGCGCCGCCGAGTCCATCAACCAGCGACGCCGAGCGCGGAGAGCGAAGAACCCGGAGGACGGGGAGGCGTCAGCAACCAGGCGTCACGAGCCGCGTGGTCGTCGCCGACGACCGGGGGCGGACGTCCGATGGCGGACTCCCGTCGTACCGCTCGTTCGCGTACGGCGCATCCGGCGGGTTGGGCGTATCCCAATCCAGCCGGTCGCCCGGGCGCCAGATGAAATCATCGACCCCCAACTCCGCGAAGCGGCGATGGATGCGCGGGGTGTACGCCGAGGCCAGATGGCGGGTCAGCCGCTGGATCTCGGCGTTGCGCCGCCGCTGCGCGTTGCCGATGGTCGTCTGGTTGTAGTGCTGCACGTAGCCGAACCGCCGGATATGCACCATCCGGGTGGTGAGAAAGGTCCGCACCACCAACTCGTAGTCGTCGCAGACATGCATGTCCGGATGGTGACCGCCGCTGGCCTGATAGGCGGCGCGGGTCCACGCCCGCAGATGATTGGGCGCGCTGACGATATGGCGGATCGTTTTGCTGTTGATGTCCGGGGCGACCGCCACCTGATAGTCGTGCCCGCCGAGCGACTCCGTGCGGTAGCCCCCGAACCCGAAACCCCAGCCATCGGGGTAGGTCGCGTTGCCGCCGCCTTCGAACACCTCCGCCCAGTCGCTGTAGAAAAACCCGGCGGCGGGGAAGGCGCGGTGCGCCTCGACCACGGCGCGCAGCGCGTGCGGGGTCAGCGCGTCGTCGTGATCGAGTTCGACCAGCATCGCCCCTTTCGCCAGCCCACAGGCGCGGCGCTTCACCTCGCCGATCGCGCCGCACGGCCGCCCGCCCCGGAATGCGCCGATGCGCTGGTCGGTTCGCTCCAGCTCCTGCAATTGGGCGAAGGTGCGCCCCTCATCGGGGGAATCGTCGTAGAGCACCCACTCCCAGTTCGGGTAACTCTGCGCCAGCAGCGAGCGCAGCGGGCGCTGGATGGCGTCGCCGGTCAGATAGGTGGGGGTGAACACGCTCAGCAGCGGTTGCTCGGGAAAGCGCGCCTCGGTCACGTTGAGCAGGAAGGTCGCCAGAATGCGCTCGGCGACCGTGCCGGGGGTGACGGCGGGGTCGGTGAAATTGACCCAGCGCCGGCGCGTCTCCAGCGGCGCGGCCATCAGGTTGGGAAAATCCGCGGGCGCGCCGAAGCTGACGATCGCCTGGGGGCGATGCGCGATCAGCCGGGCGGACAGATCGGTGTCGTCGGGGAACGCCCGGATGTCGAACCCGTCCGCTTCGTGCTCCCGAGCGCCGGCGAGCCGCACCGCGGCGACCCAGTCCGGATCGTCCCGACCGAATGCGCAGACTCTCACCAGATCGAACGCCATCGTGTCTGCCTCCGGGACGCCGCCTGTGGCGCGTGTCGAGGACAGTATAGGCAAGCCCCCGATGTTGGCGGCGGCATGGTGTGCCCACTCCGCTCGTCGACCAGCTCATTAGAAAATCACTGTATTGGTACGCACGATTGATGAATCATAAGAACGTCATGAGAACTTCATCATGAATTCACACATAAAAGATTATGGTCCATTAGCCTGTTAGTCAAGGTCTACTCCGTCGTTGTGGGTGTTGAAGTGGTCGGTCGGCGCTGTCGCCGGCTGGGTCGTGCTGCGGAGGGAACCATGGACGAGCGGGAATTCGACGAGATGGCCAAGGCGATGGGCGAGGGCGTGCCTCGGCGGGCGGCGCGGCAGCGGGCGGCTGCGGTCGGAGCCGGGATGTTGGCGCTGGCCGGACTCGGCGCCACGGCCGAGGCGAAGAAGAAGGATAAGAAGGGCAAATCCGACAAGAAGAAGAACGACAAGTGCAAGAAGACCACCGGTCGCCCGAACAACTGCGCCTGCAACAATTCCAGCCAGTGCGCTTCCGGCAACTGCGCGTCGGGCACATGCAAGCCGAAGGGCGGCGGCGGACAGGGCGGCACGCAGGGGCCGCAGGGACCGCAAGGACCGCAAGGACCAAAGGGCGAGCCGGGTGACGGCATCCCGGGGCCGAAGGGCGACCAGGGCGATCCGGGCCCGCAAGGCGATCCGGGACCGAAGGGCGACCAGGGCGATCCGGGCGCGCAAGGCGATCCGGGACCGAAGGGCGACCCCGGCGCGTCCGGCACGGCCTCCATTACCGTCAAGACCTCGGAGTCGAATTCGGGGTCGTCCGTGTCCACCACCGCGAGTTGCGGCACGGGACTCAAGGCGATTGGCGGCGGCGGCGAGGTGAGCAGCGGAACCGGGTATCTGACCGCATCCAAACCGAACAGCACGTCGAGCCCGACTGGCTGGACGGTCTCCGGCAGGGGCTCTGGCGGCGGCGGCAGCAACATCAAGGTGATGGCCTACGTCATCTGCGTGCCCAGCTAATCCTTCGGCGGCGCGGCTGACCCGAAAACCGTGACGACAGATTGCGGGCGCTCGACCCACCGTCGGGCGCCCGCGATCGCGTTTTGCGCGCGATCCGCTCCGGCGCGCCCGATGCGATTCCGCCAGCTCGCCAGCCGGCGCGGGGCGGTACACTGCCGGGCACTGGATGAGGCGGCGACTCGCGCGGGGGCGCGGGCGCGCTCCTCGCGAGGAGGCAGCACGTGAGCCACCTGGTCGCCATCGCCTACCCGGACGAGCGCCGTGCGGCGGAGGCCTTCGAAACCCTGCAGCGACTGGATGCCGCCGGCACACTCGCGCTGGAGGATGTGGCGGCCGTCTCTCGCGACCGCGAAGGCGGCATCAAGCTGGACAAGGTCGCCGGTTCCGCGGCTGCCGGCGGAGCCGGCGGTTTGTTTCTGGGAACGCTCATTGGGTTGGCGTTTTTCGTGCCGGTCTACGGCGCGGTGTTCGGGCTGGCCGTCGGAGCCATGGCCGGGAAATTCGCCGGTCTTGGCCGCGGCAACGATCTCGCCGAATTCGAGCGCCAGGTCGCCGAACAATTGACGCCGCAGTGCTCCGCGCTGCTGCTGCTGGTGCGCGATGGCGATCCGGAAGCGGCCATCGCCGCGTTGCAACCGCACGGCGGCACGGTCGTTCGCACCACCCTGCCCAACGAGATCGAGGATCAGTTGCGCGCCGCCCTCGGACAACTCGCCGGCGCGACCGCCTAACGTCGCTCCGAATGGCGCGCCGCGCGCGAGCGAGACGTTGGCCGACGCATCGGCGTCCGCCGGCCGGAGTCTTGGATTCCGGCCGGCGCTGGCGCGGGGAACTTGCGCCGCTCGCTGCGGGCTCTGGCGTATCGCCCCGGCAGTGGGCGATCGCGCGCCATCCGGGAGCGCGGCCCGGTCGTCAAGCAATCGAGGCGTTGATGTCCGGCGCGATCCAGTCGGACATCAACACTCCGGCGGTCGCCCTTATGAAACGACCACCGTTCCCTTCATGCCGGCGTGGTAGGAGCAGACGTAGTCGTAGGTTCCCGGCTGGGTGAAGGCGAACGAATAGCTCGCGCCCGGATCGAGATTGCCGGAATCGAACACCTTGCCCTTGGCCGTCGCGGTGTGGGGAGCCGTATCGTCGTTGGTCCAGGTCA
>JADLCW010000119.1 GCA_020847015.1 Thermomicrobiales bacterium
AGGAGGTCGAGTTCATCTGGGCCGCCAGCATGGATCAGGTGATCGCCGCGGCAATCATGCTGGACGACGGCCAGGTCGGCAGTCTGATGGAAGGTGCGGTCCCGGCGGACACCACGACACCGGACGCGGGCGCTGCCGAGATCGTGCCCGAAACTCCGCCCTTCGGCGACGGTGTCGCCGCCGAGGCGCCTATGGCGGACGCGCCGGCCAACTGAGCGCATTGGGGCGGTTGCGGTCGCCCCCGCCCCGACGTTCCGTCCCGGCAGCGGGCGACTACGTTTCCGGGATCGTGCCGATCCGTATCGCCGATGGCGCCCCGACGACCGATGCGCCCACGGCGCCGGACAGCGCGCGAACCTGCTCTGCAACGGCCTCGACGAAGCGCTCGCGAGTCGTCGCTCCGGATGCCCACACTGGTCGGCCGAAACGCAGCGTCAGACGCCAGCGCGCCCCGCGCGCGTACTCGAGACCGGCCGGCACGATGGGGACCCGGGTTTGCCCGTCGCACTCGGCCAGTGTGGCGAGTCGCGCAAACCCCGGGCGGAACGGAAGGAACTCGTCGTCAGCGATTTTTGGCGTGAACCTGGGGTCGATCGTCGGATAGGCTTCCGGGAATACGAGTACGACCCGGCCAGCGCGGAGGTGCGCGACGCAGCCGCGGACACCTTCGCGGAGAGCGCCAAACGACTCCGATCCGCGCACCGAGCGCACACCGCCGAAGCCGGCATCCGATCTCGGCACGATCGGCCACCCGGCGGCCGAGCAGGCGGCGGTCAAGACATGGCGCTGGACCGGGTGGCGCGTCCAGTCGAGCGTAACCACTGCGCGCACCGGACGGGGTACGGTGGCAAGCAACGCGCATCCATCGTAGATGTAGTGAAAATGCCGGGCCGCGATGATGACCGGGCCGTTCGTCGGCACGTGCTCCGCGCCCTCTACGCGCAGATCGATACGACGCAGCATAGCCCGGCAACCGGCGCGAACGGAGGTCGCAATGCAGGCTTGGGCGAGCGTATCGGCGCGGGTCGTCAGGCGCTGTCGCCACTCGGCGACGAACTCGGTTCGCTCCGGTTCAGCGTCGCTGCGCCAGTTCCGGCGACGCTCGGCAGCCGCCCAAAGCGCGTCAATCCGTCGCACCGTGCCAGGGCCGCCGGCAGTGGGCAACGCGCCAACCGGCCCAACGAGATGATCGGCCGGCTGCGATCGAGCGCGTTCCATCGAAGGGCTCCTGACTCGCCTTGCGATATCGGCCGCGCCGGGTCGCGGCGCAGCACCGTGCGCCAGAGTCGTGCCAGCCGGCGCATGGCGTCGCTCCAGCCAACTCACCGGGTCCGTGCGGCCGGCTCCCGCGGATAATGCGGACCGCCTCACGGATCACGAGGCGAACGATCGAGGCAGTCCAGAACCCGGCTGCCGGCGCCGCGGCGCGATCGCCATGCCGGGCGGCAGAGATGCCGGAATTGCGTAGATACTGCGGACGGGAGCGCGGGCCGAGCCCCGCCCGCGACAAACCGAGGAACGGCCCGCCATACGGATTGGAGGAGATCGTGACCGATGCGCACACCGGCCACAACACTGCAAACCGCCCGACCTTCGACCGAGGGCGGCCGGATTTCCTGCGCCGTCTCTTCTTCAAGGCTCCCGTCGTGCTCTATCACGGGCTGCTGGCCGACCTGATGCGCGGCCGCTGCGTCATGCTCCTGACCACGACCGGCCGGCGCAGCGGCTTATCGCGCACGACGGGCGTCAGTTTCATGCCGCTGGGCGACAACTACATCGTGTTTTCCGGCTGGGGCGTCCGCTCGGATTGGTATCGGAATCTGCTCGCCAATCCGGTGGCGACCATTCAGGTCGGGCGCAAGACACTGCGCGTGCGGGCCGTGCCAGTCGACGACCCCGAGCGGCGAAGCGAGTTGATGCGGAAAATGAAAGCCCGATCAGGGCGCTGCGGACCGCCGCGGCCAGCCCGTCCGCTGCTGCGGCTGACGGGTGCGTTCGACTATGAGGGCGATCTGGATCTTGCCATGAAGCAAGGCGGCGCGCTGCCGGTGATCGAACTCGTGCCGGAATCCTGAGTTGCGCGTCACGGAATTGGCGGCCGGGCGCCAGGCGATCCCAACCTCGTTCCATGCTTCAGATCGCTCTGGCGCGGGAGAGCCGCGATGTCTGCGAGGAGACGCGAATCCTGTGTCATCCAGCATGCTGCCGTACGACGCTGGCTTCGTCGGCAGAGCCTCGCCACACTCGAGGGGAGCGAATAATCAGGCGCTCTACGTGGCGCTTTTCTCGAGGGATGCACGGGATGGGTTCGACGGAACGCGTCGTACTTACAACCAAGATCCTTCGCATTCGCTCAGGATGACCCTGGGCCAGTGGCGAGGGACCACGGCGGCATTACCGTGACGAAATCCTGAGCGAGACATCGCGGCGGACGGCGCCGAGACCTACGGCTCCATTGCCGGGCGCAGATCCTCCAGGAGGAGCTGGGCCATGCGCCGGCCGTTCCATTCGTTGCGGCCAAGCCGACCGACCAGATCGAGGCGCGGCGCTCCCGCGATCTCCGGCAGCCGATCGGCCATCCCCCACCCCACCGCATCCACTGGCCCGAGCGGTCCCCGCAA
>JADLCW010000120.1 GCA_020847015.1 Thermomicrobiales bacterium
TCGGTGCGAGGGTCTTACTCATACGAAGCGGGCGCAGACATCGTTTGCGAGCAACAAACCGCGACGTGTCAGGCGAACGCGATCCGGTTCACGCGTCACCAGCCCGATCTCCGCCAGCTCGGCCACGGTCGAGCCAAAGGTCGTCTCCAGCGTCGCGCCATGCCGCTCGGTGAAGCGAGAGGGACTGATCCCTGCTTCCAGCAATCGCAACCCGAGCATCATCGTTTCGCCCATCGCCACGCGCGGCGAGATGCGCTCGATGGTGGCGACCGGCTGTTCACCGCGCCCGACGGCGGCGATGTATGTCTCCGGCAACGGGTGGTTCATCCAGCGCCGGCCGGCAACCGTGCCGTGCGCTCCGGCTCCGGCCCCGACGAAGTCGCCGTTGCGCCAGTAGACGCGGTTGTGGCGTGAGACCAGCGCCGGGTCGCGCGCCCAATTCGCTACCTCGTAGTGCGTCCAGCCGGCATTGGCGAGCACGCCCATTGCCGTCTCGTACAGATCGGCGGCAGCATCATCGTCCGGTACGGCGACGATGCCGCGCTTCACCGCATCGGCCATCGGGGTGCCCGGTTCAACGATCAGCGAATACAGCGAGAGATGTTCCGGCGGCGATCCGCCAACCTCGCCCGCGAGGATGCGGTCGAGATCTTCCCGCCAAACCGCGAGCGTCTGATCGGGCCAGCCAAAGATGCAATCGAAACTGATATTGGCAAATCCCGCCGTCCGCGCCGCCGCCGCGGCGCGCGCCGCATCGGCTGGGCCGTGCAGCCGACCGAGCGCCCGCAATCCGCGTGGCGAGAGCGTCTGCACGCCGAGACTGAGCCGGTTGACCCCGACCTGAAGCAACCCGGCAAAGTAGTCGGTCTCGACCCCGTTTGGATTCGCCTCCAGCGTGATCTCAGCGTTGGGAGCGAGCGCGAAGGCGGCGCGACACGCCTGCAGGAGTTGCCCGACCTGGGCGGGCGAGAGCAGCGAGGGGGTGCCCCCGCCGAAATAGACAGTGGCCGCCGTGCGGCCGTCCAGCTCCGCCCCATGGCGAGCGATCTCGCGTTCCAATGCGCCGACGTAGCGGGGAATCAGATCGCCTTTGCCAGCATAGGTGTTGAAGTCGCAGTAGGGGCAGATGTGCGCGCAGAAGGGAACGTGCAGATACACCCCGAGCGGCTCATCGGCCTGCGCCGGAGAACCAACCGGCTCAGGCAGCGGGTGTGGCGGCCGGCGCGGCGTCGACAAAGCGGGCGCGAGGGGCGTCGGCGGGAAAGAGGGTGGCGAGCCAGATTTCGACCGGCTCGACGCCGGCGTTGTGGGCATGGTGGATATTCCCCGGTTGTTCGATGAGCGTATCGCCGGCGTGAAGTATGACGGTTTCGCCGGCGCGGATGGGGTCGAAGAGCGCATCGGGCGCGGCGCCGGCGCGGCGCATCAGCACCTGTCCGCTTTCCACCGTGTAGGTTAGGTCGCCGCGCGCGATCGTGCCGATCTGGGTCCCGGGATGCTCGTGGCGGGGAATCCCGGCTCCGGGAGCGACGGTGACCAGGCCGAGCGCCAGCGCCGGATCGGCGATAGCGACGGGGGTCGCCTGCCCAAATACACGGCTCGTCACCTCGGGAGCCGGCGTGGCGACCTCCGCCAGCGATGGCGGCGCTTCGAATCCGCGAACCCCGACGAACCCCCCGGCAAACAGGATGACGAGAACAATGACCTTGATGCGGCGCAGCACGGGCGATCCAACTTCTCGCGAGCGGACGACGGTCGGCACGATATGGCGTCAGAGCATTTGCTTCAGTCGCTCGCGGTCGACATTGCCGCCGCTCAGGATAGCGGCCACCTGCGCTCCAGCGGCAACGCCGGTCTTGCCGGACAGCAGCGCGGCCACGCCCGCCGCACCGGACGGCTCCACCAGCAGCTTGGTGCGCTCGAGAATGAGCCGCAGCGCATCGACAATCTCATCGTCGGAGACGAGCACGACGTCGTCGACATTTCGCTCGATCAGCGCCTGCGAGATCGGCGCGGCAAAGGGCGCGGCCAGCCCGTCGGCAATGGTGTCGAGGCGGTCGAGCGTGATCGGGTGGCCCGCGGCGAGACTGCGACTCACCGACGGCGCACCCTCCGGCTCCACGCCAACGACGCGCACATCTGGCCGCAACGCCTTGATGGCGGTCGCCACGCCCGCCAGTAGTCCGCCACCGCCAACCGGCACGACCACCGCGTCCAGATCCGGCTCGTCTTCCAGCAGTTCCAGCCCGATGGTGCCTTGGCCAGCGATGACGTTGGGATCGCCGAAGGGATGCACGTAGGTGAGCCCCTGAGCTTTCTGATAGGTCTCCACTGCCGCCGGGGCCTGCGCCATCGTCGGGGTGAAGCGCGTTTCGGCGCCATAGCCGGCGATCGCCGCCACCTTGGTCGGGACGGCGGTTTCAGGCATGAACACCACGCAGCGGACACCCAGGAGGCCGGCAGCGAAGGCGAGTCCTTGTCCGTGGTTTCCGGCCGACAGCGTTACGACGCCGCGCTCGCGCTGCTCGGGCGAGAGCTGGAGCATGGCGTTCAGCGCCCCGCGCGCCTTGAACGACCCGGTTCGCTGCAGATTCTCGGGTTTCAGAGCCAGCCGCGTATTGCTCATGCGGCTTAGCGTTTGGCTCGGCAGCAGCGGAGTGCGATGGACGTAGGGGCGGATGCGCTCGGCTGCGGCGCGGATATCTTCCAGCGTGACGGGCGAGGCAGTCTGGGCTACGTTCGCTTCGGGGGTGGTCGCAGGTTCGCGCTGGGTGTCGGATAAGGGCATCGTAGCAACTCCGGGCATGGCGGGACCGAGTCCCCGAAGGGCGTCGCGGGCGGTTGCGCGGGCGCGGGCGCATTATATCCCGCTCCGGCA
>JADLCW010000121.1 GCA_020847015.1 Thermomicrobiales bacterium
CCCGCATCGAGTTGGTGGGACCGGAGGCGAAGGTGAGCACCGGGTAGCGTTCGGCGAACTCGGCGCTCATCAGGGTGCCGTCGTTCTGGGTCAGATACAGCGGCGCGGCGATGCCCAGATCGGCGATCGCGCGCTCGAAGGCGGCGATCGTCTCTCGCGCCAGCGGGCGCAGGCAGGCGTTGAGGATCGCCGCGTTCTCCCGCTCCAGCAGCCCCACCCGGCCGATCTCGCCGGACAGGGTGATCTCCAGATCGGGGGTCTCCTCCAGCAGAATGCGCGCGGCGCGCTCCTCCATTTCCGGGCTGACCGGGGAAAACACCGCGGTGATGGCGACGGCGGTGATGCCCTTGGCGGCGATGTCGGCAGCGGCGGCGCGCAGTTCCGCTTCGTCGAGGGGGGCGATGGGGCGGCCGTCGAATTCGCTGCCGCCGTGGCAGAGGTAGGCGTGGCGACCGATCGCCTCGGCCAGATCGTCCGGCCAATCGACCATCGGCGGCAGCCCCAGCGTCGCCGGCAACCCCAACCGCACCGCCGCTGTCGGTTCCAGCCGACGGCGCTCGACGACGGCATTGGTGAAGTGGGTGGTGCCGATCATCACCCCGGCCACATCCGCCACGGAGGTGCCGGAGCTTTCCAGAATGTGCCGCAGCGCGGTGGTGATGCCGCTGGTGACGTCGTCGGTCGTCGGCGTCTTGATTTTGGCGACCACCTTCGGCCCATCCATGAGGACGGCATCCGTGTTGGTGCCTCCGACGTCCACCCCGATCCGCACGCTCATGCTCGCGATCCCCCGATCCCTGCTGCCGGCCAGCCGCGCCTTCCGCGGTTCGGCGGCGCGGCGCCAGTCTGGGTTCGGAAGGCGGCCGGATCATAGCATGCCCTCCCGGCGCGGTCGGCGTCGTTCGTGCGATCCTTCTCGCCGCGACGAGGCAGCCAGGTTCGATGTGGACGGTGTGGCGTGCTGCCGAAAGAGGTGCGATCGGGTCATGTGGAACGTCACGGAAGCGGCGCTGGAGGCGCTGGCCATTGGGGCCGGCATTCTGGGAACGGGCGGCGGCGGCAACCCGTACATTGGAAAATTGGAGGCGCGCCAGCAGTTGCGGATGGGTCGCGCCATCCAGGTCGTGTCGGTGGACGAGGTGCCGGACGACGCCTTGATCACCGGCGTCGGCGGCATGGGCGCTCCGATCGTCAGCAACGAGCGGGTGCATCGCGGCGACGAGCCGCTGGCGGCGATGCGGGCGCTGGAGCGCCATCTGGGGCGGCAGTTCACCCATGTCATCCCCGGCGAGATCGGCGGCTCCAACTCGATGACGCCGATGGTGGTGGCGGCGCAAGCCGGGTTGCCGGTGATCGACGGCGACGGCATGGGGCGCGCTTTCCCCGAGCTGCAGATGGACACCTTCACCATCTACGGGGTGACCCCCACGCCGGGCGCGCTGGCCGATCCGCGCGGACATCTCGCCATCTTCGACAAGGTGTCCGATCCGGCCGCCTTCGAGCGCTACGCGCGGGCGGTGACGATCCAGATGGGCGGTTCGACCGGCTACGCGTTCCCGCCGATGACGTCCGAAGAAGTGCGGCGCACCACGGTGCGCGACACGGTGACGTTGGCGATCGCGCTGGGCGAAGCGGTGCTGCGAGCGCGCGCCGGTCACGTCAACCCGGTCGATGCGGCGCTGCGGGTGACCGGGGGGCAGCGGTTGTTCCACGGCCAGATCGTGGATGTGGAGCGCCGGCTCGTCGGCGGGTTCGCCCGCGGGGTGCTGCAACTGGACGGGTCCGGACCGGACGCCGGAGCGACGCTGCGGATCGACTTCCAGAACGAGAACCTGATCGCCCGCACCGGCGATGGCGAGATTTTGGCGGTGGTGCCGGATTTGATCTGCATCGTGGATCAGGATACGGCCGAACCGGTGACGACCGAGATTCTGCGCTACGGGTTGCGCGTGGTGGTGGTGGGCATCCCGGCGCCGGCGATGCTGAAGACGCCCGAGGCGCTGCCGGTGATCGGGCCGGCCGCCTTCGGCTATCCGGACGTTCCCTTCCACCCGCTGCCCGGCGTCTACGGCAGCGGGCTGGCGAAGCGCGCGGCAGCGGTCTGAATCCGCCTCGATCGCCCGCACCAAACCGCGCTCTGTGCGAGCCGGCTCCCGAAGATCGGGAGTCGGTTCGTCGTTGACGGGCGCCGCGCTCCGCCGCATGATGCGCCACATTGCAGCGGACACGCGCGGAGCGCGGCGCAATGCCCAGAATCTTCGACAACCTCAGCGACGCAACACAGTTGCTTGCCGCCCTGCGTCAGACGATGGCCGACGCCGAGCGAGTCGATTTCTGCGTCGGCTACTTCAACCTGCGCGGCTGGCGGGGGATCGCCCAGGCGGTTGACGAGTTGGCCGCCGCCGACGCGCCGCAGTGCCGCGTGCTCGTCGGGATGCATCGCCCGCCAGACGAAGAACTTGGCGCCGCGTTTCGTTTCTCGACGGAGCCGCCGGTCGACAACGCGACGGTGCTCCGCCGGCGGAAAGAGGCGGCCGCAGCGTTCCGGCGACAACTCACCATCGGCGGCCCGACCAACGCCGACGAGACGGCGCTGCGCCGGCTGGGACAACAGATTCGTTGCGGGCGGGTGCGGATCAAGCTGTTTCTCCAGCATCCGCTGCACGCCAAGCTCTATCTCGTCCGCCGCGGCGACCCCAATCTGCCGCTGGTCGGATTCGTGGGCAGCAGCAACCTCACCTTCTCCGGGTTGCGCGGGCAAGGCGAACTGAATGTCGATGTGCTCGACCACGATGCCGCCGGGAAACTGCAGGAGTGGTTCGACGACCGCTGGGACAACCGCTGGTGCGTCGATATTTCGGACGAACTGGTCCGGATCATCGACGAGAGCTGGGCGGGAGATCGCCTGATCCCGCCCTACCACGTCTATCTGAAGATGGCCTACCACCTCTCGCGAGACGCCCGCGCCGGGTTGTCGGAATTCACGATCCCGGCCGACTTCGGGGCGGAACTGTTCGACTTCCAGATAGCGGCGGTGAAGATCGCCGCACACCACCTGAACCGCTATGGCGGCGTGCTGATCGGCGATGTGGTCGGTCTCGGCAAAACGCTGATGGCGACCGCGCTGGCGCGCGTGTTCCAGGAGGATCAGGGCGCCGAGACGCTCATCATTTGCCCGAAAAATCTCGTATCGATGTGGAACGCCTATCGGGAAAAGCATCGGCTGCTGGCGCGCGTGCTGCCGCTCAGCATGGCGACGCGGGAACTGCCCGACATGCGCCGCTACCGGGTGGTGCTGATCGACGAGAGCCACAACCTGCGCAACCGCGAAGGCCGCACCTACCGGGCCATTCAGGACTACGTGACACGGAACGAGAGTTTGTGCATCCTGCTCTCGGCGACCCCCTACAACAAGACCTTTCTCGATCTCGGATCGCAACTGCGCCTGTTCGTGGCGCCCGACGCCGATCTCGGCATCCGACCGGAATCGCTGATCGCCACGCTGGGCGAGTCGGAATTCATCCGCCGTCACCAGTGCGGCCCGCGCACCCTCGCCGCCTTCGAGAAGAGCGAGGAGCCGGAGGACTGGCGGTTGCTGATGCGCCGCTACATGGTGCGGCGCACCCGCGGCTTCATCGAGGCCAACTACGCCAAGCGCGACAACGGGCAGGTCTACATCACCACGCCGGACGGCCGCCGCTTCTATTTCCCGGTGCGTCGGCCAAAAAACGTCGCGTTCGCCTTCGACCCCTCGGGGGCCGATCCCTATCCGCGCATGTTTTCGCCGGCGGTCGTCAACGCCATCGACGAGCTGCGGCTGCCCCGCTACGGACTCGGCAACTACATCGCCCCGAAACCAGCGCGCCGGCCAACCACCGCCGAGCGGCAGGCGCTGGATGGTCTGTCGCGGGCCGGGGTGCGCCTGAAAGGCTTTTGCCGCACCAACCTGTTCAAACGGCTGGAAAGCGGCGGCCCCGCGTTCCTCCAGTCGGTCGAGCGCCACATCCTGCGCAACCATGTGTTCCTCTACGC
>JADLCW010000122.1 GCA_020847015.1 Thermomicrobiales bacterium
CACGAGCGATGAGTCGTGGGAGTGCGTGCCGGATCTGGTCGGTCGAGCGAGACAAATCGCCGCAGCACGCCCGTGTCGTTATCCAAATCCGCGTCAGCCGACCTGACGGAAGCCATCATCCGCAACAATGCCGCGCGAAATCGTTCCGACGCGGGCAGGAGTATGCCCACCGATTCCCGCATCAGCAAAGCCGCCTCGACCGGAGCGTCGCAACTGGCCGCTTCCATGCCAAGGGATATGTCGGGTCACGCGGCACGGTCGCCGACGCGGTCGGGCGGCCGATCGCCGCGACCGCGTCGGCGATGTCAAGTGTGGGTCGATCTATCACCCGGCGGCGCGATGCTCACCGAACACCGCGCGCAACTCGCCCGTTACCTGCCCCAAGGTGGCTCCGGCAAGGAGCGCTTCCTTCATCGGCGGCAGCAGATTCTCGTCGCCGACCGCCGCCGCGGCGACCCGCGCCAGCGTCTGCTCGACTCGCGCGCGATCTTGTTCGGCTTTGGCGCGCCGCACGCGCTCCACCTGATTGGCCACTGCGTCGGTGTCGATCCGCTGCAAGGCGACCGAGCCCCCCTCGCGCTCATCGACATAGCGATTGACGCCAACGACGATCTCCTCGCCCCGCTCGCGCGCCAATTCATGCGCGTAGGCATTGTCGGCGATGGCAGCCTGGACAAATCCGCGCTCGATCGCCACGACCGCTCCGCCCTGCTCCTCAACCCGGATCAACCATTCGCGCGCCTTCGCCTCGACCTCGTCCGTCAACCGCTCGACAAACCACGACCCGGCAAGGGGATCGGCGGTGTCCGCCACCCCCGTTTCCTCCGAGAGAATCTGCTGGGTACGCAGCGCCAGCGTGGCGGCCTGCTCGGTCGGCAGCGACAGCGCTTCGTCGTAGCCATTAGTGTGCAGACTCTGCGTCCCGCCCAACACGGCGGCAAGCGCCTGGTAGGCGACGCGGACGACATTGTTGAGCGGCTGTTGAGCGGTCAGCGTGACGCCGCCGGTCTGGGTATGGAAGCGAATCATCTCGGAGCGCGCATCGCCCGGGGCGTAGCGCTCACGCACCAGCGTGGCCCACATGCGGCGAGCAGCGCGGAACTTGGCGACCTCCTCGAACAAATTGGAGTGGGCGGCGAAGAAAAAACTCATGCGGGGGGCGACATCGTCCACCGCCAGCCCCGCCGAAATCGCCGCGTCGAGATAGGCCAACCCGTTGGCGATAGTGAACGCGAGTTCTTGCGCGGCCGATGCGCCCGCCTCCCGGATGTGGTAGCCGGAAATGGAAATCGTGTTCCACTGCGGCAAGATCCGATGACAATAGGCGAACGTGTCGGTAACAAGCCGCATTGAAGGACGCGGCGGAAAAATATACGTGCCCCGTGCTGCATATTCCTTGAGAATGTCGTTCTGGATCGTGCCGCCAAGCTTCGCCGGGTCCGCTCCCTGTTCTTCGGCCACGATTTGATACATCAACAGCAGCAGCGCCGCCGGACTATTGATCGTCATCGAGGTGGTGACGCCAGCGAGATCGATGCCGGCGAACAGACGTCGCATATCGTCCACGGTCGAAATCGGAACCCCGACGCGGCCGACCTCGCCCAGCGCGCGGGGATCGTCGGAGTCGAGTCCGAGCTGGGTGGGCAGGTCGAAGGCCACACTGAGACCTTTCGCTCCGCGCTCCAGCAGCAATCGGTAGCGCTGGTTGCTTTCCTCAGCCGTGGAAAACCCGGCATATTGCCGCATCGTCCAGCGCCGGCCACGGTACATGGTGGGATACACGCCGCGGGTGTATGGGAATTCGCCGGGGTCTGGCTCCGCCGAGGGGAGATCCGGCTCCCGGTACACCGATTCGATCTCGATCCCGGAATCCGTGACGATGGTTTTCGGATCGTGGCTCACAGCGTCGCCGCTTCTGCGTCGCCAGCGGGAACTTCAACCAACTCGGTGAGCACGCCGGCGCACGATTCTGGATGGACGAACGCAATGCGCCAGCCATACGCGCCGGAACGAGGCTCACGATCGATCAGCCGAACTCCCGCCGCCGCCAGTCGACCAAGTGTGTCAGCGAGATCGTCCACACGGTAGGCGACGTGATGCATCCCTTCGCCTCGCTTGGCGAGAAACCGGGCGATCGGCCCGTCCGGATCGGTCGGGCAAATCACCTCCACATATCCGAGTCCGGCGCGGAAGGTGACGACCTCGACCGCCTGCTCCGCGATGGCGAAGCGCTCGCCCGTCCCGAACCCGAGCGCGGCATAGTGCGCCACCGCGGCATCCAGATCCGCCACCACGACGGCGACATGATGGAGAACGAGCGGCACGTTCGGCAAGCCGGTCATCGTCAGTCCAGGTCCATGCCGCCGGGAACGGCCCACTTGCCCGGTTCCGGAAAGGCGGCGGTCGGAGCCAGAATCGACCCCTCGGTTCTGGTCAGATCCGGGTTCTGCTGGAGCACCAACCCGCGTCCGCGCTTGCCGGAAATTTCGAACCAGGCTCGCATCACGCGGTCGGCCACCGGCACCGCGTAGGCGGAGCCTTCACCGCCGTCCTCGACGATAACGGCCAGCGCGATCTCCGGATCGTCGAACGGGGCAAAACAGGTGAACCAGGCATGCTGGCGGTCATAGCGCCCATGCTCGTCGGCCTGGCCGATTTCGGCGGTGCCGGTCTTGCCGCCCACGACGATCTCCGATTCTCCATCTGG
>JADLCW010000123.1 GCA_020847015.1 Thermomicrobiales bacterium
CCCACTGTGTCATCCTGAACGCAGTGAAGGATCTCCCGCCGGCCACCGCGCATTCCTTGAAGACATGAGGACAATCGGGACGCGTGCGACCCGAACATGCCGTCGTTGCGACCAAAACCTTTCGCATTCGCTTCGGATGACCCGGCGCGCCCGGCCCGCGATCATCGCGCGATGCCCGTGATGGCCTGCCGTGCGCTTCGGGGTCAGGCGCTCTCCTCGGCGACCATCGGCCCGGCATATGGTGTCGGACCGATCTCGATCAACTCGCGAATCACCGTCGCGTGACGTTCTTCCAGCAGCGCCTGCTCCGTGAAACGTGTCGCCGCCGGACTCCCGGCGCTCGTCTGCCGGGCCAACTGCAGCGACAGCGCCGCTTTCTCCTTCAGCAACCGCACCGCCATCCAGAGCGCATCCTCGACCTCTTCCGACTTGAGCGCGAACAACGCCTCGGCGGCGTAGGCGTGGCCGACATGGCAGCGAAAATGGGTCGCCGGGCCGTCGCCGGCCTGCCACAACACCCCGCCGCAGTCGGGGCAGGCGTAGATGCTGGTTTCCAGCGCGCGCTCGCCCAGTTCCTGCTCCCGAAAATCGTGCCGAATCACCTCGGTCAGTCGCGCGTCGTCGTCGTCCATCGGGTCCCCCGTTCGCGAGACCGCCGGTGTTTCCGCCAATGCCGCGAGCAATGGCGCGATCTCCGCCGCTGGCGCGATGTAATCCGCTCCGGCCAGTTGCAGCGCGCTCTCCGGCATGCTGGGGAAGGCGGCGTCGCCGGGATCCTGCACCACGGTGACGCCGCCGTGCGAGCGCACCGCCAACATGCCGACCGCCCCGTCGGAGAGCGCCCCGGACAGCTCCACCGCCACCACCCGCGGCCCATAGGCGCGCGCCGCCGAACGAAACAGCGGGTCGATGGCCGGGCGGAAGCGATTCTCCCGCGGTCCGCGCGAGAGTTCGATGCGGCCAGGGCGGACCAGCAAGTGACGATCGGGCGGGGCCACGTAGACACGCCCCGGCGCGATCGCCTCGCCATCGCGCGCCGCGGCGACCGGCAGCGCCGCGCGGCGACCCAGCACCTTCGGCAACAAACTGGGCAGGTAGTTGGGAATGTGGATCACCACGAAAATAGCGGCCGGCAGCTCGGCCGGCAGCGCGCCGAGAATGTCCATCAGCGCGACCACGCTCCCCGCCGACCCGCCGATGGCGATGATGTCGTGCTCCCCGGCGTCCGGCGAATGCTCGTGGCCATCCCCGCTGCCGCTCGTCATCGCGCCCTCCGCCATCGCGCGGTCGCCCGCTCCGGCGGATCGTTGCGCACCCGGCGCGCCACCGCCGGCCGTTTCCCGCGCGGCGGTCGTCAGCCGCTCGGTTCCTCGCCGTTCGCCGTCGCCAGGATGATCGCGCCGCCGTGCTGCCAACCCGGATCGTGCAGCGGCATGGCGATCGTGTTGAGCGCGATCGCCACGGGAGCCGCATCGGGCGCGCGGTCGAGCCGGACATGGATTTCGTCGGAGACGGTCTGGCCGGACGCGTCGGCGCGCTCCAGCAGCGCCCCGACCCCCTGCTGCTGCAGTTCCGGGAATGCCTCGGCGAGCGGCCGCCCCAGCACCTCCGCGCCCGGTTCGGAGCGCAGCGCCGCCGCTGGCTCGTTGGCCAGCCGGACCATGCGCTCCGGCCCCTCCACGACGATGATGGCGGCGGATGCCTGCATCAGCGCCTCCAGCAGCCGCTGCCAGTCATCCCGGCGTCCGGCGCGTTCCGTCTCCACGGCCTCGGTCATCGTCGCCAATTCGCCGGTGCGCGCGTCCAGCTCGCCCGTGCGCGCGTCGAGCTCGCCCGTGCGCGTGCGCAGTTCGCTGGTGCGCGTATCCAGTTCCTCGGTGCGCGCCAGCAACTCGTGGTTGGTGGTGGTCAGCTCCTCGACGGTGGCCTGCAACTCCTCGTTGAGGGTTTCCAACTCCTCGTTGGTGGCCTGCAACTCCTCGTTGAGGGTTTCGATCTCCTCGGCGGCGGCCTGCGCCTCCTCGCTGGCGACCAGCAGTTCGTCGTGGTCGGCGCGCAACCGGGCATTGCTGGCGGCCAGCGCCTGATTGGCCGCCCGCAACTCGCGCAGGTTGGTCACGGCCTGGGTCGCGCGCGTCTCGGCCCGGACGAGTTCCGCTGCCGTGCGGTCCCGCTCCGCCTCCAGCTCGCGCTGGCGGCGCGCTGCGGGCGAGCCGTCCTCGACGACGACCACGACCGCGGTCACCTCGCTGCCGGGCGTCTCGCTTCCGGCGGGGTAGGTGGTGACGGTCAGATCGCGTCCGTCGTCGTCCAGCGGATCGCCCGTGAGCTGGTGCTGGGCGCGGTGGACCCGACCGCGGAACGCGTCGTCCAGCGCGGCGCGCAGCGCGCCGGCGATGGCGACCGGAGCCTGGTGGATGAGATCGTCGCCGAGCGCGACGGCGTGGATCTCCAGCAGGCGGCGGTCGGCGCCGTTGATCGAGCGGATATGGTAGTTGCGGTCCACCGTCACCACCCCGACCGGCAACCCCTCGACGAGCCGATTCACCTGGAGCGCCAGCGCCAGATCGCGCCCCGTCGTCCCGGCCGCCAGGTTCTCTCCGCGACCGATGACCCGCCGCGTTGGGCGCGCCGACATGGTCGACGTGGCGATGTCGAACACTCGGTTGGGCGGGATGGGCGACGCCTCGCCGACGCGGCGATACACCTTCAACCGCGGCTGATCCAGCGCGAAGAACTCCGGCAGCGGGTTGACCGTCTCTGCTTTGCCCAGCACCAGCCAGCCGCCCTGGCGCAGCGAGAAGGCGAACAGATGCAGCGCGCGTCGCTGCAACTCCGGAGTGAAGTAGATGAGCACGTTGCGACACAACACCAGATCGATGCGCGGGAAGGGCGCCCGGTGACCGAGATCGTGTTCCCCGAAGACGATCGTGGCGCGCACCGCCTTGCGCACTTCGAACGCGCCGTCGACGGGCAGGAAATGCCGCTCGATCGTCTCGGGCGACAACCCGCTCAGTGCGCTCGCGGGGTAGAGACCGCGGCGGGCGAACTCCACCGCATCGGCGGCAATATCGGTGGCGAAGATGCGCACGTGGAGGCTGACCTCCTCCTCGTCGAGCAGCTCGGCCACCAGCATCGCCAGTGAATAGGCCTCCTCGCCGGTGGCGCAGCCAGCCGACCAGAGTCGCAATTCGCCGCGCCCGCGCGCCTCGGCGATCGCCTGCGGCAGCACGTGCTCGCGCAGATAGGCGAACAACTCGGGATCGCGGAAGAAGTCGGTCACCTTGATCAGAAAGCTGGCCACCAGCCGCTGCAGCTCCGCCGGATGGGCTTCGGTGTAGCGTTGATATTCCGCCAGCGTCGCCGTGCCGGTGGCCGCCATCCGCCGCTGCAA
>JADLCW010000124.1 GCA_020847015.1 Thermomicrobiales bacterium
AACAGCTCCATTCCGGGCGCCTCGATGGTGAACCCTGCCACGACGCGTCGTACCGCTGATGCCTCCGCATCCTCGAAGCGAATCCCATAGTGCGCCGCCTGTTCCCGCCCCAGATCGCGGAGATGCGTCGCAGCCACGCCGCCGGGGAACCCAAGGTAGTTGTGGTTGATCTGGGCATAATCCGAGCGGCCCGGTCGCTCGCAATCGACGAGCGCGACCGTGCGGCAGGCGCGCGCGATGCCGATGGCGGCGGCAAGGCCGGCGGGACCGCCGCCAATGACGGCGGCATCGAGCGGAGGGATGGGCGACATGACGGAGCCTCCTCGGCAGGGCAATGCGACCGGGGCGAACGCCTGCTGTCACGCCACGCACGAGCGGCGCCCGATGGCGAATCGCGCATCGTTCCGCATCGGAGCCAAGGGATAGCGACGGGGGCGGCGTGGTCGCGCCACCCCCGTGAGCACCCGGCATTATGCGCTTTGCTAGCGGCGGGCGACCAGATCCGAGTCGCTGGCCAGCAGCGCCTGGACCTCGCTCAATGTGGGCACATGACTCGCTCCGAGTCCGGTCAGACTGAGCGCAGCCGTGGCGTTGGCGAAGCGGGTCGCGTCGATGGCCGAGGCGGCGCGATCGGCCGCCTTGGCGAAGAAGGCCGCCGCGAACACATCGCCGGCGCCGGTCGGATCCACCACGCGCACCGGGAAGGCCGGCACTTCGGCGCGCTCGCCGCCGAAGGTGACCCGCGCTCCGTTCTCACCGAGGGTGACGACCCCCAGTCGCCGCGCCCCGACCCACTCGACCGCTTCCCGCGCCTGGGAGATCTCCTCATCGCTGACGACGATGGCGTCGAGGCGGCTCAGCAATTCGGGCGGCAGCCGCAGCGGCACATGACGCACCCGGCCGCCGCTGGCCATCGGCCATTCGCGCATCCAGCCTTGCGGTGTGGTTCCCAGAAAGCGCGGAGCCAAGGCGCCGATCTGGCGTAGGTCGATCTCCTGTGCGATGGGTCCGAGGTGGATGATGCGCGCATTCAGCCAGTGGGGCGGCAACCCGCGCAGGTCGATCTCCCCCGCCCAGCGGCGGATCGTCTGGGTGCGCCGGCCGCCGCTGTACTCGTTGACGAACACCGTCGGGCTGTCGGCCTGCTGCACGACGATGCTGAGCCGGTCGGCGTAAGCGTCCAGCCCGGGGACGACGATGTCGCCGATCGTCTCCCCGTAGCGACCGCGCGTGAGCACGCCGACGCGCAACCCGAGTTGGGCGGCGGTAAGCGCGGCATAGAGCGCGGTGCCGCCCAACACCGCCGTGCCGTCCGGCAGCACATCGGCGCAGATATGGCCGATGACCAGATATTCGGGCGCCCGCAGCTCCTGCAAGGGCCCGGTGTGACGGCGCGCCCGCAGCGCCTCCCGCTCGGTGCGGGTGCGTCGCCGCTGCGGCAGCGAGGCATCGCGCTCCTTCGTGCTGGACCCGCGACCGCGACGGCGCTTGCGCTGCCTGGGTGCTTCGCCCTGCTCCGGAGATGGCGCCGCGGGCGGTTCCGGCGCATTCGGGTCGCGTTCGTCAGGCACGGGGCTGCACCGTTACGCGGCGCAGCGCGCCCTCGCCGTTGCTCTCGGTGACGACATCCGGATTCTCGCGCAGGGTGAGATGGACGATGCGCCGCTCGTTGGGCGGCATTGGCTCCAGCACGATGGGGCGGCGAGAGCGGGCGACCTGACGGGCGACCCGCTCCGCCAGCCCGATCAACGATTCCTCGCGGCGACTGCGATAGCCCTCCACGTCGAGCACGACGCGGGTCCAGCCGTCGAGACGGCGATTGCAGAGCAGATTGACCAGGTACTGCAATTGGGCGAGGTGCTCGCCGCGCCGGCCAATGAGCATGCCGAGGTCGTGGCCGAGCACGTCGACGAAAATGGTCGGCGGGTCGGCCGCGTCGAGCGGCATCGCCGAGGGGTTGTCCACCGCGACGACATCGGCCTCGATGCCCATGTGCGTCAGCAGATCGCGCACGATCTCCTTGGCGATCCGCTCGTCCGCTTCGTCCACCCGAGCATCGGCGCCGCGTTCCCGGTCGGCGCGAGGCGGAGCGCCGCGGCTGGATGGGCGATCTCCGGGCACGCGGCGAACCCCGGGCGGACGACGACCGGGCGCTCGGCCGGCGGCGGGGCGGGCGCGCGGGGTGGGTTGCGAGGCCATCCCCTTGGCGGTGACGCGCACCAGCGCCTCGTCGCCCTCATCGGGGCCGGCGTCGGAAAGAATCTCGATGTCGACCTCGTCGTGACCGCGCCCCAGTTGCTCCAGAGCCAACCGGACCGCCTCCTCGACCGAGACGGCCTGGATTTCGACGCTGTTCATCCGGTGATCCATGCGCTCAACCTCACGGCGCTATCCGGTCCGGCGCCCGCGCGCCCCCGGCGGGTGCGGCGTCACTGGCCGCCCGGGTTGACCTTGCGCGGCACGATGACGGCCTTGCCATTGGATGCCGCGCGGTCGTCCGCGCCGGCGGTTTCCCCCGCCGTCTCGAGTTTGCCGGTTGCTTGTTGCCCGCGCGACTTCTTGCCGCCCTTGCCGCTTTGCGCGCGGGCGGGCGTCGGTTCCGGTTCGGGTTCTGGTTCGGGCGGGGGCGTCTGCAACTGCTGGGCACGCTCCATCTGCCGCTGCATCCAGCCGGAGAACCCGCGCGCCTGAACGGCCTGACCGCCTTCGCCAGCCATCACCACCATGTCCTCGAGCGGAGTGGGCGGGCGATAGCCGAGTCGCTTGTGCTCCGGCAGGTCAGGCAAGCCGGGAACCCAGTCGAGCAGGCTGCCCCAGCCGGTGATCAGCCACTGCTGAACGACGGAGTAGGCGCTCTGGGTGGCCCAGTAGATGACGGGGCCGGCGGCGAAGTTCCAGCCGAAGAGGATCACCGTCAGCGGCATGAAGTTCATCATCGAGTTCATCATCGCCTGCTGGGGATCGGAGGCTTTTCCTTGCCCGGAAGGCCGCATCATCTTGGTCTGCACGAACTGGAACACGGCGGCCAGAATGGGCAGGATGTGCCACGGGTCCGGGGAGTTGAGATGGGGCAGCCACAGGAACGGCTCGCTCCAGATGCCGACGCCGCCGGTGGCGAGGTTGCGGATGGCGCTGTAGAGCCCGAAGAAGACCGGGATCTGGACGATCATCGGCAGGCAGCCGGCCATCGGATTGACCCGGTGCTGCTGGTAGAGCAGCATCGTCTCCTGGGAAATGCGCTGGCGATCCTTGCCGTGCTTCTTCTGCAGCTCCTTGATCTTGGGCTGCAACTCCTGCATGGCCTTGGAGGAACGAATCGACTGCACCGTCAGCGGCAGCAGCAGCGTTTTGATGATGATGGTGAAGGCGACGATCGCGATGCCGCCGCTATGGAAGAATCCGGCCAGCCCATTCAGCGCCCACTCGAGCAACTGGACGTACTGATCCCAAACCGGGATGGCGGGCATGGAGGCGGCAATGACGGCAAGCCGGAGCGGCGCCAGCAAAAGATCGTGCAACGGGATCACGGGCACCTCGGTGGTGGTCTCCGGCCGCCAGCGAGCGGCGGAGGGACAGAGCCGGCGGGTCGGGCGACCCGCGCCGAAATCGTGCTTCGGGCGGATCCTGACATCGGTGAACCTGCGCGCGACGCGGCGTTACGACCGAGGCGGTTCGCCGCCGCCCCGGCCATCACGGGCTTAGGGAACGGGGTCGTAGCCGCCGCGACCGAAAGGATTGCAGCGCAGAACGCGCCAGATCGCGAGCCGTCCGCCGGTGATGATACCGTACTTGGCGATGGCCTCGTACCCATATTCGGAGCAGGTGGGAACGAAGCGGCAGGCGGGCGGCAGCATCGGCGAAACGATGCCTTTGTAGGCGCGCAGCAGCAGCAAGGCGACGCGGGTGACCGGTCCGCGCGCGCCCGGCGCGATCTCGGCTGCGAGCGCATCGCCGGGGGCCTGACGGTGGGTGTGGGCGCAATCGCGCGTTGGATGAGCGAGGTGGGGATCGGGGACGGCGCTCATGGGCGAGACTCCGGGATAGGCGGCCCGGCAGAAATGGCGCCGGGGCGCAGCAGACCGGCCCGGGCGACGACGCGATCGAGCAGGGCGCGGGCGGCGGCGTAGTTCGGGATCTCCTCGGCCTGTCCGCGCACGATGACGGCGAGATCGACCCCTTCGACGAGCGCGGGGTGGAGGTGGCGCAGCGCCTCGCGACAGAGGCGCTTGACGCGGTTGCGCTGCACCGAGCCGCCCTGCTTTTTGCCGGCGATGACGGTGTAGCGGTTGCGCGGGGGTTGAAGCTGGTTCGGCAGCACGCGCACGACCAGCGGTCCTTCGGGGTACGCGCGACCCCGCCCGCGCACGCGCCGGATGTCGAACGATTCACGCAGCCGGGAAGAACGTTCCATGACGGACGTCACGAGTCAGGAGTCAGACGTACGGGATCTCGAGTCGCGTCTTTGGTCGCGCGGGTCCGCGCTCGCCGTTCTCCGCTCGTGACTCGTGACTTCTGACTCCTGCTTCGTTATCGATTCTGCGTAAACTTCTGCTCGTCGGCGACGGTCAGGGCGTGGCGGCCCTTGGCGCGGCGGCGGGCGAGCACGGCGCGGCCTCCCTTGGAGGACATGCGCTCGAGGAAGCCATGGACCCGGAGGCGCCGGATCCGGTGGGGTTGATAGGTTCGCTTGGGCACGGCCAACAATCTCCTTGGCGATTCATCTTCGGTATCGATACAGGTTGCGTTCGACCGGCGCGGGACCCAATCTCGGGTCAGTCGGCACGACGGGTCGGCGCCGATGGCTGGCGGATAAAAACCCGGTCAGCACGGAGCGCCGCGTCGACGCTCGGCAACTTGCCGAGTATAGGAGGCGGGGGCGGGGGCGTCAAACCGGCGGCGCCCGACGCCCCTACCATCTCAATCATGCTGAATTGCGCCGGCGGCCAAGGGCAACTGGCTGGCGCCGTCTCCAGCGTCAGCCCCGGCGGCCGCCACGATCGCCCAGTGGAGGACAGACGTTTGCCACACGTTGTCCGGGTGGCGCTCGAGTCCGTACTGGCGCAAGAGCTCCGTAAAGAGATTGTCCCAATCGTGTCGTGAGCGTTCCCGTGATCCCCCATCGATGGCCTGCATCGCGGCGGCGATCTCCGAGGGAGGTATCTCACTCAGCATGCGCTCCCCGCGCTGCCGAATCGTCACTTCCGGTGTCCCGGCAAGGCGAACGATTCGATCTACCTGGCCCGGTGCGCCGTTTTCGTCGCGATCGAGCAGCCGCCGCCGCTGGATGCCACGATACATGGCCTTGTTGAAAATCGAGCGAGTTTTGGGGTCGATCTCGACGACTCCTGACGCCACTGCATAGAGCCGGTACACCCGGTGGCAGGGCATCGGGCCTTCCGTTGCGACGATCTCGGCGAGCCCCTCGAGAACCTCGTCGAGAGCGGCGGCATGCGGGTTCGGCAGAGGTCTCGGAGACCAATGCTGATAGG
>JADLCW010000125.1 GCA_020847015.1 Thermomicrobiales bacterium
CCAGCACGATGTGGGTCTGGCCGTGATTCGTGGCGTCAGCCGCCGACAGGGCGGCAGGCGCCGGGGCAACTCAGCGATCGCGCCGCGGGCGGTCTGCGCACGCCGGCCGAACCGCTCGTCCCGAGCGGCTCGAGTCCTGCGGCGGGCGCGCGCTCCGTTCGATCATCGACGCGGCGCGGCAGCCGACTCCCCCCGCCGCGCACTTCGCCAATCCGCATCGGCGGCGCCAGCGGAGCGCCAGAAGTGGCCAATGCGACCGAACGCCCCGGAGCCAACATTGGGGACCGACCCTGCGGAGCGTGAAATCGCAGCGCAACGGCGTCGCCAAATCGCGCTGGCAAAACCCCGCGGCGCGGACCCTCGTATACTTGACGTAGCATGGCGTTACTGCGCCCATCGGCGTTCGCGAAGGTCCCCAGATGAAGCTATTTAGCAAAATTTTCGGCGATCCCAATGAAATCTCGCTCAAACCCTTCCAGGAGATCGTACCGAAAGTCAACGCGCTCGAATCCGATATGGAACGGCGTTCCGACGACGAGTTGCGCGTGTTGATGGACGAATTGCGGCAACGCCACGTCGCGGGCGAATCGCTCGATGCGCTGCTGCCCGAGGCGTTCGCCGCCACCCGGGAAGTCGCGCGCCGTCAGATCGGCCAGCGTCACTACGACGTCCAGCTCATTGGCGGCGCCGTCCTGCACAGCGGCAAGATCGCCGAGATGCGCACCGGGGAAGGCAAAACCCTGACGGCGACGCTGGCTGTCGCGCTCAATGCGCTGACCGGGCGCGGCGCCCACGTCGTCACCGTCAACGACTATCTGGCCAAGCGCGATGCCCAGTGGATGGGCAAGATCTACCACGCGCTCGGGTTCAGCGTAGCCACCATCCAGCATGAATCGGCGTTTCAGTACGACCCCGACTGGGTCAGCGAGGACGAGCGGCTGGCCAATCTGCGCCCGGTCTCCCGGCGCGAGGCGTACTACGCCGACATCACCTACGGCACCAACAACGAATTTGGCTTCGACTATCTGCGCGACAACATGGTCACCGAAGCCAGCAAGATGGTGCAGCGCGACCTGGTGTTCGGCATCGTCGATGAAGTGGACAACATTCTCATCGACGAAGCGCGCACCCCGCTGATCATCTCTGGCCAAGCCGAGCAGGCCACCGACCGCTATTACCAGTTCGCCCAGGTCGTCCGCCAGCTCAAGACCGAGCGCGACTTCGAGGTCGACGTCAAGCACAAGAGCGCCACGCTCACCGAAGTCGGCATCGACCGGGTCGAGCAACTGCTGCAGATCCCCGAAGGGGAATCGATCTACGACGAGCGCTATATCGACCTGACTCACTATTTGGAGCAGGCGCTCAAGGCGCACGCCATTTTCCACCGCGACCACGACTACATCGTGCGCGACGGCGAGGTGATCATCGTCGATGAGTTCACCGGCCGCATGATGCTGGGGCGTCGCTACAGCGAGGGGTTGCACCAGGCGATCGAGGCCAAGGAGGGGGTGCGTGTCCGCCGCCAGAACGTGACGCTGGCCACCATCACCTTTCAGAACTACTTCCGCATGTACGACAAGCTGGCCGGCATGACCGGCACCGCCAAAACCGAAGCCGAGGAATTCCGCCGCATCTACAACCTCGACGTTGCGGTGATCCCCACCAACATGCCGATCGTTCGCGACGACCAGCGCGATCTCGTTTTCAAAAACGAGAAGGGCAAGTTCGTCGCCGTGGTGGGAGACATCGAGGAGCAGCGGGCCAAGGGACGCCCGATTCTGGTCGGCACCACCAGCATCGAAACCAGCGAGCGCTTGAGCAATTTGCTCAAGGCGCGCTCCATTCCCCACGAAGTGCTCAACGCCAAGCAGCACGAGCGGGAAGCGACCATCGTCGCTCAGGCTGGCCAAGCCGGCAATGTCACCATCGCCACCAACATGGCCGGTCGCGGCACCGATATCGTGCTCGGCCCCGGTGTGAAAGAGTCCGGCGGCTTGCACATCATCGGGACGGAACGCCACGAGGCGCGCCGCATCGACAATCAGTTGCGCGGGCGCGCCGGCCGCCAAGGCGACCCCGGCTCTTCGCGCTTCTATGTCTCGCTGGAAGACGAGCTGATGCGTCGCTTCGGCTCCGATCGTATTTCAGGACTGATGGAGAAGTTGGGCATGGAGGACGATGTGCCGATCGAGCACGGCGTCATCTCCAAGTCGATCGAGAATGCCCAGGTCAAGGTCGAGGGTCACAACTTCGACATCCGCAAGCACGTCGTGCAGTACGACGACGTGATGAACCGCCACCGCGAAGTCATCTACGAGGATCGCCGCCAGATCGTCGACGGCGAGGACATGAGCGAGCGTGTCTGGCAGATGATCGAGGGCGAGGTGGAGCGGCTGGTCGACGCGAACATGGGCGACGGTCGCGACACCGAAACCAATTGGGAGGCCATCCGCGAGACCTACCACGCGCTCGTGCCGATGAGCGAACTGACCCTTGAAGAGATGGAAGGGTTGGAGCGCGAGGATCTGGTCGAGACGCTGCTTGCCGACGCCAGCGCCGGGTACGACCAGGTGGAAGAGCGCTTCAGCCCCGAGATCATGCGCAAGGTGGAGCGCCATGTGCTGCTGACCATCATCGACCGCCTGTGGGTGCAACACCTGACCGAAATGGATGAACTGCGCGAAGGCGTCGGTCTACAAGCTTACGGCCAGAAAGACCCGCTGGTGGTGTACAAGTCGGAGGGGTTTCGCCTCTATCAGGGATTGCAGACCAACCTCGCTCACGACGTGGC
>JADLCW010000126.1 GCA_020847015.1 Thermomicrobiales bacterium
CGCGGCGTCGGCGGGCGGTTGCGGCGGCGCGGGGGTGCTGGTCGGATCGGGTTCCGCGTCAGCGGCCAGGATCGCTGGCGGCTCAGTCGGAGGGGCGCTCGTGGTCTGAACGGCGGCGAGGCGGGCGCCAGGCGCGGGGGTGGGGGCAATGGTGGCCGGGGAGCCAGCGGCGCAGCCGGCCAGAAGCAGGGCCAACGGCAGCATCATGGCGGTAAACGTGGGCAGTCGGTAGTCGCGCATGACGTCTCTCTTGCCTAGGCGCGCTGGTAGGCGTCGGCGCACCCGGTGACGACCGAGGCGGGGGAGGCGCTCCGAGATCATGGCTGGCCGGGCGAGGCTGCCGATCGGGAAACGGGGATCAAGATACCACTCAGGCGGGCGATGGTCCCGCACGGGGCGGTTGGCAAGCCGCGGTTTTTCCAACCCGCTCCGGGTCTCTCAGCCGCGGCAAATGACACAGCCGGCGCGCTTCCAGAGGGTCCTGGCGCCACATAGAGCGCCCGGGTCGCGCACTCGGCGGAGAACGGCAACCAGTGGTGGAGCAAGGTGGTTGGCGACGCCGATCTCATCGTCGGCGAACGCGACGCCGCTTGCCGCGGCTTTCAACCAGATCGGCCAATCCATGCGAGACTGCGCGGCGATTGCCGTCGTGGTCAATTAGACACGCCCGGCGTGGCCGCCCACGCCCTCCCCGAGGACCCCATGACCGATGCGCTCTCCGATGCCGACCACGTTCGTCGCAACAGCGCCGTCTGGGATCGCTGGGCGGCCGACTACGTCGCGGCGGGCCGCCGCAACTGGGCGGCCGACGCCGTGACCTGGGGCATCTTCGATCTGCCGGAGACTGAGGTCGGCATGTTGCCGCCCGATCTGGCCGGCCTCGACACGATCGAGCTGGGCTGTGGAACCGCCTACGTCTCCGCCTGGCTGGTCCGGCGCGGCGCGCGGCCGGTTGGGCTGGACGCCTCGCCGGCCCAACTGGCGACTGCTCGCCAATTGCAGCGGGAGCACAATCTCGAATTTCCCGTGTGTCTCGGCAACGCCGAGCGCACTCCCTTTCCCGATGCCAGTTTCGATCTGGCGATCAGCGAGTACGGCGCCTCGATCTGGTGCGATCCGTATCGCTGGATCCCCGAGGCGGCGCGGCTGCTGCGCCCCGGCGGCCAATTGCGCTTCTTGGCCAACTCCACGCTGGTCATGCTCTGCACCGGCTCCGACGAGGACGCTCCTGCGTCTGAGCGATTGGAGCGCCCGCTGTTTGGCCTGCACCGCTTCGACTGGGCGGACGGCTCGACCGAATTCCATCTGCCCCACGGGGAGATGATCCGCCTGCTGCGCGACAGTGGTTTCGAGGTGGAGGCGCTGGTCGAATTGCGTGCTCCGGAGGGGGCGACGACGACCTACACCTATGTCACGCCGGAGTGGGCGCGGCGCTGGCCCTGCGAAGAGGTGTGGCAGGCGCGCAAGCGTTAGCGCCGGGCGGGCAACACAGCGGTGGATGACTGGGACAATCCCGGCAGTCGGTGCGATCACCTGTCGCGCAGCCAGCCATGGTAGTTCTCGAACGGAGCCTCGCCGGTGGTCATGGCGTACCACTGATAGCCGGAGATCCGCCGCCGCTGTCGCTCCATTTCGGCCATCTGCTCAGCGGCGAATGGCGCGCAGTAGTTCGCGGTCTCGGCGTCCCACGGGCCATTCGCGTGTCGATCCGCGCAGAAACGGACGTACTCCGCGCGGATGGCGGTCTGGCGCGCTTCGGCCTGTTGGCGCAGTTCCCGCTGGCGGCGCGCTTCGGCCCGGGCGGCATCCGCTTTTCGTCGCTGCTCGACCGCCTTGGCCTCCCTGGTTCGCCGCTCCTCCGCCTCTCTGGTCTGCCGTTGAGCGCGATAGGCGGGGCGCGCGGTGGCGTACGCCACCGCGATCGCGGCCACGACGAACAACGCGCCGGCGACAACCGCCAATGCGGCGGCCAGCGGACGATCCGCCAATGCGCGCTCCTGCCCGGCAAGCAGACGGAGCAGGACGACGATAGGCAGCGGCGCGATTGCCCAGAGACCCGGCACCGGGGCGATGACACGCCCGCCACGACCCCAATCGGCTCCCATCGCCAACCCGCATCCGACCGCCACCATCATGGCGATGAGTTCCGCCCATGGCAGTCGGATCAGCAGCAATCCCGCGTCCATGGCGCTCTCCCATCTATCTCCTTCATGATAGTCTTATCGTCGTCCCATGGGCAACACACGCCTGTCCGGCGGCGATGGCCCTCGTCCTGCGACAACCTCGCTCCGAACCGCCCGCTGGATTGGCGAGCGACGCTTCAGGAGTGCTCCGCCATGGACGAACTTACCTACGGTGACGACCGCGGCGCCATCGGGCCGCTCGGCGATGAGGCGATCGCCGAGGTGGAGGGTGCACGCGAGCACCCCGACGAGCGTCACCAAGCGCGCAATCGCGCCCCCGACCACGACCGCCCGCGCGACGCTTCCGCCTGCGATCTCAGCGACAGCAGCATCGACGATGCCGGCGCGTCGGGAAACGCGGGGTGAATCGATGAGCGAGTCGCAACCGTACAGTCCGGACCCGCTGGATCCCCTGGTCGACAGGCCGGTCGTCGATGTCGATGGGCTGCCGGTTGGGCGCGTCCGCGCGGTGTTTCCGGATTCGTTCACGATCGAATACGACGGCGAACCACTGGAGATCTTTCGGGCGCCGCGCAGCGCCGTCGCCACCATCGACGCCGCGCGGATCCAGCTCACACTCGCCCGCGATGGTCTCGAGCGAGTCGCATTGTCATCAGGCGCCTGATCCAGAGGATGCGCGTGCGGATCGAAGGCGAGCGGTCGGCGGACCCCGGAAGGCTCCGTTACGATGACGGCCCCTCGCGCGGCCGATCTGGTCGCGGACGTTATCGGAGGATCATCGTTTCGATGCCGCCGCGTCTGATTGTGCTCCCGCAAGATCGGCTGACGCCGACCCAGCGCGCCGAAATCGTCGCCCTCTGCGATGCCGCCTTCGCAGAGCCGTTTGCGTGGCTGTTCGACCTGCTGCCGGGAGCCACGCATCTGCTCGCTCGCGAGGGCAAGCGATTGGTCGGCCACGCCTGCTGGGTGGAGCGCTGGCTCTATCCGGAGGAGGGGTCGCCACTGCGATCCGCCTATGTCGAGGCGGTCGCCACGCTGCCGGCGCGGCAGGGCGGCGGCATCGGGACGGCCATGATGCGCCAGGTCGCCGCCGAGATCGCCGC
>JADLCW010000127.1 GCA_020847015.1 Thermomicrobiales bacterium
CGACGATCCGCTGACCTGCGTGGCGCGTGGCACCGGTCGCGTCGCCGAAGCCTTGCATCTGTACCAGCGCGCCCTCGCCTCCGGGTCCGAACTGCGGCGGCAAATCAGCGCCTGACCTGGGCGCCGCGGAGGTTACCCAGCCCCTGCATGCTATCCTTCGCAACCCGAGCGGCCTCACGCACGTCGTCGCCTCCGCCGCTACGATCGAGGGAACTGCGTGACCACGTTGAGCACCCGACAGACGATCGCCTTGGTCGTGCTCTTCGTGCTGACGAGCCTCACCTTCATTCAGCTCGACAATCGCAGCGTGCTGGATCCGCTCAAGAACGGGTTGCAGGCGGTGCTTAGTCCGGCGGTCGGGTTCACCGGTGGGATTTCCCGTCGCGGCATCGTCGATTCGCCATTGGACCGAGAATTGGCGTCGGTGAAAGCCGAGCGCGATCAGCTCGCCGCCGAAAACGCCAATCTGAAGGCCGCCGTGCGAGAAGTCGAACAGTTGCGTCTCCAGGCCAAACTGCAAGCGGAGCGCCCGACCTGGAAGATGCTGCAAGCTCGCGTGCAAGCCCCCGATCCCACCAACCTGCAGAAATTCCTGACGATCGACAAGGGCAGTCGGGACGGGGTCAAGGAAGGCATGGCCGTCGTCGCCCAGGGTCCCAACTATATCGGTCAGGTGACCGAAGTCTGGGAGCGATCGGCCCGCGTCATGCTCGTCATCGATGTGACCCAGCGCGTCGGCGCCCAACTTGACGGCGGCAGCGACGGCGTCGTGTTCGGCATGTGGCAGCAAGGCGGTCGACTGGAACTGCGCTACCTCGACCGGGACGCTCGTCCGGAACCGGGCGAACTGGTGTTGACCACCGACAGCGCCGCCCTGCGCACGGCGCGGGTGCCCGGCGGTCTCATCGTCGGCCGCGTGGGCGAGTTCGAATCTACCGACGACCAGCCCGGGTCCAGTCAGGCGCCCGTTATCCCGCTGGTCGCCTTTGAAAAATTGCAGGTCGTCACCGTGGTGTTGACCGATGGCGCCTGACACGCCGAACCGCCCCGATCCCCGACTTACGGCGGCGCTCATTGCCGCCAAGGCGGCCGGACTCGTCATTCGCCGCATGGGTCGTGGCGGCGGCACTGCCGCACCCGGTCTGATCGCCGACCGCATCGACCCCGGGTTGTTGGCCAAGATTTGCGATCGTTTGCCGTCCGGCGTGCTCGTGGTCGCTGGCACCAACGGTAAAACAACCACGTCGCGCATGATTGCCGACATCCTTGAGGCAGACGGTCATCGGGTCGCCCACAACCGCACCGGCTCCAATCTCGTGCGCGGGGTCGCCAGCGCGCTGGCCGGACGATCGAGCCTCTCAGGCGATCCCCGCGCCGATGTCGGCGTCATCGAGAGCGACGAGGCCGCGCTGCCGGCCATCCTGCGGCTGACGCATCCCCGGGTGCTGGCGCTGAACAATCTGTTCCGCGACCAGCTCGATCGCTATGGTGAACTCAACGCGATCGCGGTTTCATGGCGCGCCGCCTTCGAGCGACTGGGACCGGAGACGACGATCGTCGCCAACGGCGACGACCCGACGCTCGCCGCCATCACCGAAGGGCTGGTCGCTCGGCGCGTGTTGTTCGGGCTGGATGACCCCGCCTCTCGCCATCGGCTGACCGCCCTCCCGCATGCCGCCGATGCGGCGACCTGCCGCCGCTGCGGCGCCGATCTCGCCTACGACGCCCTCTATAGCGCCCACCTCGGCGACTGGCGCTGCGCCGGCTGTGCCGCGGCCCGGCCGCTGCTGGATGTGGCCGGCCGGGATATCGTGCTGGATGGGGTGGATGCGCTCCAGACTGTCGTCGATTGGCCGGGAGCAGGCGAACCCTTGCCGATATCGGTCGCGATTCCGGGAATGTACAACGTCTACAACACAGTTTGCGCCGTCGCCGCCGCAACGTGCATGGGGGCATCGCGAGCCGCTATCGCCGATGCGCTGGCGTCCTTCCGCAGCGCCTTCGGTCGCATCGAGCGAGTGCGCTACCGCGACCGCAATCTTGTCATGGCGCTGGTGAAAAACCCGGTCGGCTTTAATGAGACGCTGCGGATGTTGATCACCGCCTCCGGTCGGCTGGAAACACCCACCCTGATCGCCATAAACGACCTCCACGCCGATGGCCGCGATATTTCCTGGCTTTGGGATGTCGATTTCGAACAACTCGCCGATGGCGCCACGCCACTGTACACGGCCGGGTTGCGCGGGGCGGACATGGCCAACCGGCTCAAGTACGCGGGCGTCGCGGCGGACCGTCTGCATCCGCTCACCAATGATCTCGCCGTCGCACTGGATGAGTTCGTGGAGCGCACGCCTGTCGGGGAAACGGCCTACGTGCTGCCGTCCTATACGGCAATGCTCGCGCTGCGCAAGGTGTTGTCCGACCGGGGCGCGGTAGAAACCTTCTGGCGGCAATGAGCGGCACGGGGCGGGCGATGGATCTACGCATCGGCTGGCTGTACGGCGGCAAGATGAATATCTACGGCGACCGCGGCAATGTGCTGGCGCTCATGCGCCGCGCGGCATGGCGCCGCATCGCCGCTGAAACGGTCGACATCGGACTTGGGGACCCGATTCCGGACGGAATCGATGCGTTCTTCTTCGGCGGCGGACAGGATCGGGAGCAGATCGCCGTCGCCCGTGATTTGGTGGGGGCCAAAGGCGCGGCAATTCGGACGGCGGTTGAAGGTGGAGCGGCCATGCTCGCCGTCTGCGGCGGTTACCAGTTGCTCGGCCATGAGTACCGCCCCCACGGCGCCGCGCCGCTGCCGGGCATCGGGTTATTCGATCTCGTCACCGAAGCGGGGCCGGAGCGCTTCATCGGCAACATCGTCGTCGAAACCGAATTCGGCGATCTGGTCGGGTTTGAAAACCATAGCGGGCTCACGCACCTCGGTTCCGGAGCGCGACCGCTCGGTCGAGTGCGGGTTGGTCGCGGCAACAATGGCCGCGACGGCTTCGAAGGAGCCATCTACCGAAACGCCGTTGGCTGTTATCTGCACGGCGCGCTGCTGCCGAAGAATCCCGTTCTTGCCGACTGGTTGTTGCAGGCCGCGCTGCGCCGCCGCCATGGCGATGTCGAACTAGCTCCGCTCGACGATGCTCTGGAGCGGACGGCGCACGCCGAAGCCGGCAAGCGGGCGCTCCGCGCTCGGTAGTCGCCCGCTTGGCCGGTTCAGTTGCTACGATTTAGCCGTCATTCCTCGGCGTTGAGCGCGGCAATCGCGCGGCGCAGCTTCTCTTCGGCCTCAGCCGCCACCGCCACCAGCTCCACCGATGGCGGCGCCACGCCCAACATCGCCCGCGGGTCCACCGCCGAGACGACGGTGCGCGACCCATGCTGGTGGACGATCACATTGCACGGCAGCAGCAACCCGATCTCATGGTCGGCGCGCAGCGCGCGCAGCGCCAGGTTGGGGTTGCAGGCTCCAAGGATCACGTACGGCTCGAATTCGACATCGAGCTTTTCGCGCAGCGTCTCCCGCACATCGATGGTGGTCAGGACGCCGAACCCTTCGTTCTTGAGCGCCGCTTTCGTCCGCTCGATCGCCTCATCCAGCGGAACATCCATTTCGGTGCCGAACCCGTAGCGCGCATCGACCCATGCATTCGCCATCGCTCTCATTCTCCCTTGACGATCTGCTACGCGAATCCCGCGCCGTTGCGCAGGATCAGAAAAACGCCCACTGCGGCGACCAGCGCCGCGAACCCACGAGACAATTTGGCCTCGTTGACCCGCCCCGCAAGTCGCCCGCCCAGATTGCCGCCGACCGCGCCGCCGATCAGGAACAACCCGGCGACGGCGACATCGAACCCGCCGGTTCCGAGGTGGGCAACGATGCCCGCCCCGGAATTGATGGCGATCACGACCAGCGACGTGCCAACCGCCATGCGCATCGGCAGCCCGACTGCCAGCACCAGCGCCGGCACGATCAGGAACCCGCCGCCGACGCCGAAGAATCCAGTCATCACGCCGACCGCCAATCCGGCGAGCGGCACGATCCAGGTTTTGCGCGGCTCCGCCGGGTCCACCTTGGGCCGGTGGCCGAACGCCATTCGCGCCGCGACCACCACCATCAGGATGCCGAACAACAGCAGGATCATCTGACCGTCGACGCGCTGGTTGAGCCAGGTTCCGGCGAACGCGCCGGCGATTCCCGAACCACCGAACAACAACGCGGTGGGGACGCGCACGCGCCCCTCCATCGCGTGGGGCACGGCTCCGAACAACGCCGTGGCGCCAACGATGATGAGCGAGGTGGCGGTGGCTTCATGCACGCCCAGTCCGATCACGTAGACCAGTATCGGCACCGTCAAAATCGAGCCGCCTCCGCCGACCATCCCGAGCAGCAGGCCGATCAGCACGCCGAAGAAAATCGCTGCCGCGATCGTCGCCATCGCGCGCTACCGCTCGACTGGCAAACCGGCCTGCACCCAGTCCAGCATGCCGCCAGCCACGCTCACCGCGCGGCGATACCCCATCGCGCGTAAATATTCGGCTGCCAACAGGCTGCGTCGCCCGCTGCGGCAGACGATCGCGATCGACTGTCGCGGGTCCAGTTCGCTGCGTCGCGCCTCCAGTTCACTGAGCGGGATCAATGTCGCGCCGGCGATATGTCCCTCGTCCCATTCCTCGCGTTCACGCACGTCGACCAACTGCGTCCCATTCCCCCGCCAGCTGCTGACATACTCAGAAACAGTGATCTCCAGCGTCTGGTCGGTCATCCTTGCGTTCGCCCCCGCCGCCATCTCGACTCCGCTCATGCTGGAACCGGGTCGCCCGCGAGGCGCTCCAGCGGAAGCCCGGCCGCTACCCATGCATCCGTGCCACCCGGCACGTTCGCCACATTTTTCACGCCGCGCGCCTGGAGCAGGCTTGCCGCGACGACAGAACGGTAGCCGCTGCCGCAAATCGCGGCGAGCGCCCGCCCATCATCCGGCGGGATCGCGCCGCTCACAATATCGGCGACCGGCAACTGCACCGCTCCCGGGATGGAGCCGCCCGCCCACTCGGATGGGTCTCGGACATCGAGCACCCGCACGGCATCGTCGCGGTCCGCCATTCGCTGGGCAAGTTCGGCCACCGGCATGGTCGCCATAGTTTCGACCGGCAGGCCAGCTTCGAGCCACGCCGCCATGCCGCCGTCGAGCCAACCGGCGACGCGATCTATGCCGATGCGGCGAAGCTCGGTGCGCGCTTCGTCGACGAGCTCCGACGAATCGAGCACCAGGATGACGTCGCGATCGTAGGGAGTCAGCCAACCGGCCCAGATAGCGAAACTGGGGCCAAGTTCAACCGCGATCGCGCCCGGGACATGCGCGGCAGAAAATGCGTCGGCCGAACGCGTGTCGATGACCAACGCGCCATCTCGTTGACGTCGCACCAGGTCGCGCGGGGTCATTGGCTCGCCACCTGGAAGAGCAGCCCAGAGATCCGGACCGACCTTGTTGACGCGCTTCATGGTCGGGTAATAGGCCGGCGGCTTTGGCATGCCGTCCATCACCACCCGGATAAATGCTGCCTTGTTCGGCTGATTGAACGCATAGTTGAACGATCGCTCGTGCCCGATGGTGGTCTGCGGCGCATCGCCAATTTTTTTGCCGCAAGGCGAACCTGCCGTGTGGCCAGGGTAGACGATAGCGGCGTCGGGCAGGGCGGCCAACCGCTCGGTCACCGTTTCGTGAAGTTGTTCGATCAGGTGCTGCCGAGCGGCTTCGCCCAGCAGATCGGGGCGGCCTATCTCGCCCGCAAACAGCACATCGCCGCTGAACAGGGCTGCCGGTTCGGAGCCGACCGCGGGATCGATCAGCAGATAGGCGATGTGCTCCGGGGTATGACCGGGTGTCCAGAGGGCGCGCAGCGTCAACCCGCCGACGTAAATTTCGTCCCCGTCATCCAGCGGGACGTGGAGAAACTCGGTCTCCCCGAGTCGTCCGGCATACACGGGCGCCCCGGTGGCGGCAGCCAATTCACGTGCGCCGCTGACGAAGTCGGCGTGCACGTGCGTTTCCAGAATCGCCACGATGCGTGCGCCATGCTCCCTCGCCCACATCAGATAGGCGCCGATATCGCGCCGCGGATCGACAACAGCCGCCTCGCCGGACGTCTCATCCAGCACCAGGTACGCGACCTGGGCCAGCCCCGGGGTGAAAATGCGCTCAACAATCATGGTCTTCACTCTCCCGAGTCACGCTGTCAGGGTCTAGCGACCCGCCCGCACCAGCGCCCGTACGGCTTCCTCGACCGCCCGCTCCGGCGTTGAGAAGTCTTCGGGGTGGCGCATGCAATGCAGCGTGTAGGCCTCCAGCAATTCACCACTGACGGCGTTCACGGCAGCCTTGACGGAGGCGAGTTGGTTGATGATGTCGAGGCAGTCGCGCCCCTCGTCGATCATCCGCTGAATGCCCTTCGCCTGACCTTCGATTTTGCGCAGCCGCCCCATTAGATCGGCGCGCTCGTCAGGACTGAGGTTGTGGATGCTTGGCACTGCGCCATCGTTCCTTTCTCAATGGCCGCGGTTTGACCCGCGGCCGAAAGATCATCATGCAAGAGATAATAGGATACCCCCCTACCCTAGTCAAGGCAGAACAACCCACGTTGGCCGAAGCGCTGGCGACCCCAACCATCCAAGCGGAGCCGATGGCCGGTATACTCGGTGCATCGGACACGCCACTCGCGCTCGCGTGGATCAGCGTGCTGGGCGGCGTTTCGCGAGGCAGAGAATGAGGAACGGACCATGGCTGAGACGACGACCGACGCGGCAAAGGCGCAGCGCGAGATCGCCATCCAAACGCTCCTGGACGAGCAGCGCAGGTTTCCGCCGCCGTCGGAGTTCGTCGCCCAGGCGAACGTCAACGATCCCGCCATCTACGAGCGCGCCGCCAACGATCTGGAAGGCTACTGGGCCGACGAAGCGAGTCGGCTCGACTGGTTCGAACCGTGGCAGACGGTGCTGGAGTGGGATCTACCCTTCGCCAAATGGTTCGTCGGCGGCAAGATCAACGTCTCCTACAACTGTCTGGATCGCCACGTCGCCGCCGGCCGCGGTGACAAGGTCGCGTTCTATTGGGAAGGCGAGCCGGGGGATCAACGCACGCTGACCTATTCCGACATGCTGGAAGAGGTCGGGCGCTGCGCTAACGCGCTCAAGGCGCTCGGGGTCGAGCGAGGCGACCGCGTCGCCATCTACATGCCGATGATTCCCGAGATGCCGATCGCGATGCTGGCCTGCACGCGCATCGGGGCGCCGCATATCGTCGTGTTCGGCGGGTTCTCGGCCGAAGCGCTGGCTGACCGCATTAATGATTCACAGGCCAAGGTGGTCATCACCGCCGACGGCGGCTACCGGCGCGGCAAGGTCTCCGCGCTGAAACCCCACGTCGACGCCGCCCTCGCGATGTCGCCGACGATCGAGAATACGCTGGTGGTGCGCCGCACCGATCATGGCGCCGCCATGCAGGACGGGCGCGACCACTGGTGGCACGACCTCGTGCCGCAACAATCCGCCGAGTGCGAACCGGAGCACATGGAGAGCGAGGACACCCTCTTCCTGCTCCACACCTCCGGCACGACCGCCAAACCAAAGGGCATTCTGCATACGACGGGCGGTTATCTCACCGGTGTCGCCACCACGCATCGCGACATCTTCGACATCAAACCCGACGACGTGTACTGGTGCGCGGCCGATCTCGGCTGGGTGACCGGTCACTCCTACATTTTGTACGGTCCGTTGGCCAACGCCGCCACCGGCGTGCTGTATGAAGGCACCCCGGACTTTCCCGATCCGAGTCGCTGGTGGGGCATCGTCGAGCGCTACGGCGTCACCATCCTCTACACCGCGCCGACCGCCATCCGTGCCCACATGAAGTGGGGTCCGAACCACGCCGACGCGCACGATCTCTCCTCGCTGCGGTTGCTCGGCTCGGTCGGCGAACCGATCAACCCCGAGGCGTGGATGTGGTACCACCACCACATCGGCCACGATCGCTGCCCGATCGTGGACACTTGGTGGCAGACCGAAACCGGGATGATCATGATCTCGCCGTTGCCGGGCATCACCACCACCCAACCCGGATCGGCGACGAAACCGTTCCCCGGCATTGACGCGGACATCGTCGACAACGAGGGCAATTCCGTGCCCCCTGGCGAAGGCGGCTATCTCGTCCTCAAGAAGCCGTGGCCGGCGATGCTGCGTGGGATCTACGGTGATCCAGAGCGGTACAAGCAAACCTACTGGTCGCGCTTCCCCGGTTGCTACTTCCCCGGTGACGGAGCGCGCCGCGATAGCGAGGGCGATTTCTGGTTGATGGGCCGTGTCGATGACGTGATGAACGTCTCCGGCCATCGCCTCAGCACCACCGAGATCGAAAGCGCGCTGGTCGACGACAAGCGGGTGGCCGAGGCTGCCGTGGTGGGTCGCCCCGATGAGCTGACCGGCGAGGCGATCTTCGCCTTCGTCATTGCCAAGGGCGATGTCGAAACCACCGGGGTGCTGGGCGAGGAGTTGCGCCAGCACGTCGCCGAGAAGATCGGCCC
>JADLCW010000128.1 GCA_020847015.1 Thermomicrobiales bacterium
AGCCGGCCTCGTCCAGCAATTGCTTGGCCCGCTCGGGATCGTAGGTGAACGGCTCCACTTCGCACTTCAGCCAGCCGACATCCAGCGGCGAATCGAGCCGGTACTGGACGCCCTCCAGCAGGTCATCGCTGATCCGGTCGCGGTTGACCGCCAAGGTGATCGCTTCGCGCACCCGGAGGTCGCCCAGCATCGGATGGGGCGGCGTGGCGCCGGGGTCGCCATCGAACGGTTTGGAGAGGTTGAAGTGCATCTGGACGACCCAGACGCCGGGCGCCACGCGCTCCTCGCCCATGCCCGAATCGAGAATCTGCTGCGCCGCTTCCTCGCCCGCCCAGAGCATGACGTGGGCGTCGCCCTGGGTCATGCGGGCGGTGCGCGCCTCTTCGGCCGGCACGATCAGGAAGTTGATGCCGTCGAGGTAGGGTTTGCCTTCCTCACGGTAGTTCTCGTTGCGAACCGTGGCGATGAATTCACCCGGCGCCCACTCCTGCACCTTGAATGGGCCGGTGCCGATGGGGCTGCGGTTGAAGTCCCAATCCTTCATCGCCTCCGCCGGGCCGGCGGCGTGCTTGGGGAAAACCCAAGGGAATTGATCGAGATAGCCGGCGTTGAATTCGGAGTAGGTGACGACCACCGTCAGCGGGTCCGGTGTTTCGATGTTCTCGATCAGCGCGTAGTCGCTGGCGAAGGCGGAGCCATTGGCGGCGTCGCGCGCGGCCTCCCAGGTGAATTTGACATCCTCGGAAGTGAAGGGTTCGCCGTCGGACCAGAGAACGTCCGGCCGCAGCTTCCAGGTGACGGTTTTCAGATCCGCGGAGACGCCGCCATTTTCCAGGGTCGGTAGTTCGGCGGCCAGTTGCGGTTGAAAATTACCGTCCGGGTCGTTGTAGGCCAGCCCCTCCAGAATGGCCAGGCTGACTTGCACGGCGATCGTGGTTTGCCCAATCAAGGGGTTCAGGGTGTCGGGTTCTTCGTAGAGCAGGAAGTTGGCCGTGCCGCCCGTCTGCGGCGGCCCCGCCGTATCGGAGTAATAGGCTGGCTGTTCGGCATCCTGCGCCGAGGCCGCAAGCGGGGCCGCCACACTGGCGAGCATGGCCGCCGCCGCGAGCGTGCGCCACCAGCGCGACCAGAACCGGCTCGTCATCATCGACTCCTCTCCGTGCGTCAGCGCGGCTCCTCGGCGGGGCCGCGGGTTCGTCGTTGAACGTGGGACGGAGCCGCGCCCGGAGCGTCCCGGTCGCGCACACGCCATCCGGCAACTGAGAAGTGGGCGGATCATAGCAGAGCGGAGTCCGGGGGACACGGGTGCATCTGGCGGCATATTTCGCGATCGCCGCGGCGCGAAAGGGCCTCTGCCGTTGCGATTTCGCCCGATCGCCCGCTTTCGCACGCACCGATTCGATCGTCCGGCGGGGATCGCCGCTGTGGTTATGGGAATAGCGACAATCCGCCGGCAGTCCTCCGTGGCCAGCGTTGCCAGCAACGTCACGCGCCTCGGCAGGTTCCGCGTTTTGGGGGGAGAATCGGACCGTACTTCCCCGGCGATCTTCGCCCGGCGTTCGGGTCGGCGCCGGGTTTCGAGATTTTTCTCTTCCGAATTTTACTTGCGCGGGCGAGCTGTCCGGGAGCGACCAACACGGCGCGGCGGCCCTCGGTCGCACCGCATCGAGCGCCGCGGTCAGCCGTTGACAAGGTTCCAGCCGGCGCGCGTTGGGGATGCGGCAGTCGCCCGCGTAGTCCCTGGGGTCCCCTTCCCGCCCGCGTGGCGGGCGCCGAACTCGGGGTATTTTCGCGCCTTTGTGCTGCGGCAGGCGGGTGCGAAGCTGCTTCCGATGGCGGGGTCGGTTCTGCGCCAAATCCGATGCCGCTCGTTCGCGGACGGTGTTGGCCGCCCGTTTCGCCCGGCTATCCCGCCGGGTCGCGGTCGGCCGAAGCGGGTCGCGGCGTCGGGTCGCTCAGCCAGTAGCGCGGTCCGGGGCCAAAGCTGGCCAGGCGGTCGTCCGGGTTGAGCATGGCGCAGCTTTCCAGCGACAAGCAGCCGCAGCCGATGCACTCGGTGAGACCGTGGCGGAGCCGCTGCAGTTCGGCGATGCGCGCGTCGATGCGCGTGCGCCACGAGCCGGAGAGTCGCTCCCAATCCTCGCGCCCGGGGGTGCGGTCGGCGGGCAACTTGTCCAACTCGGCGCGGATCTCCTCCAGCGTCAGCCCGACTCGTTGCGCGAACACGACGAACGCCACGCGCCGCGCCATCGCCCGGGGAAAGCGGCGGTGGCCGGAGGCCGTGCGCTCGGCGCCGATCAACCCGCGCGCCTCGTAAAAGCGCAGCGCCGAGGTCGCCACCCCGGTGCGCGCCGCCAGTTCCCCGATCGTCAGCCAGTCGTTCATGCGAGCATTCAACCATTGTCGCGGTTTTACTTCAAGTGCGGTTCAATGCTTTTCTCGGCGTGATGATCGGGTGATAGCCGCGCATCCTAACCGAATCGGCGGTTGTTTCAGATCGTCAAGCGCGGTATCACTAGAGCAGACATCATGCTGATTGTTTCTTACCTTCGAGATTGGATTGCTACGCCCCGATGACCGACGATCGCCGGTTTTCTCCGCACGCGCCAAACGGCGGTTCCGCAAGCGGACGCGGACGCGCGAACGGCCGCTCCGGCGCCGCGACGGCTCCGGACGGCTCCGCGCCGCCCGAACCGGGCCGGCGTCGGTCGGTCGATTTCGGCGCCGTGGCCGCCGGCGCGCGGACGACCTGGCGCTCGACCGTCCACGTGTTCCATCTGGTTTGGGACGCCAGTCGCCACCTGACCCTTGGGTTGGCCACCGCCACGCTGGCGCAAAGTCTCACCCCGGCCGCTCAGGTGTGGCTGGCCGGCGCGCTCATCCAGGCGGTGGCCGACGGCATCGTCGCCGCGCCCGACGCCCGCCAGCCCTTTGTCGATCGGGTGATCTGGCTCGCGGTCATCCAGCTTGGGCTGCTGCTGGCCGGGAGCTTCTTTCAGACGCTCGGCAATGTCTGTCAGCAATTGTTGCAAGAGAAGCTGGCGATCCACGTCCAGCTCAAAATCATGGCTCACGCCGCAACGCTGGATCTGGCCGATTTCGAACACGCCGTCTACTACGATCAGCTTCAACAGGCGCAAAAGGAGTCAGCCAACCGGCCGGTGCAGATGGTTTCTCAAGTATTCGGGCTCGGCCGCTCGCTGGTGACCTTCGCCACGCTGCTGGCGTTGCTGTTGGGGCTGGGACCGATCGTCGCCATCGCCACGCTGCTGGCCCCTATCCCCGCCTTCGTCTCCGGCTCCCGCTACGGCTGGTGGGGGTTCCAGCAGATGCGCCGGCAGTCGCCGCAGCGGCGGTTGATGACCTACCTGACGCGCCTGCTGACGACCGACGAGTATGCCAAGGAGATCAAGCTCTACACCCTGGGCGACTATTTCATCGAGCGCTACCGGGGGGTCGCCGACGACTATCTGGCGGACACCCGGGCGCTGCTGCTGCGCCGCTATTGGCTCGGGTTCGCGTGGGGTTCGCTGACCACGCTCGCCTCATCCGGCACCTATTTGTATGTCGCAGTGCGGGCGGTCGGCGGCGCCATCTCGCTGGGGCAATTGACGATCTTCGCCGGAGCCGCCACGCAGGTCAGCGGCGCCTTCCAGGGCGTGCTGGGCGGGGTGCAGGGCATCTACGAGCACGGGTTGTATCTCTCGACGCTCTCCGATCTATTGGAGCGTCAGCCGCGCATCGCCGCGCCGGAGCAGCCGGTCCCGCTGCGCCGCCCGTTCCGCGACGGGATCGCGTTCCATCACGTTTCCTATCGCTACCCGGGGCGCGACGAGCTGGCGCTGGACGACGTCAGCTTCACCATCGACCCCGGCGAGACGGTCGCCCTGGTCGGGCGCAATGGAGCCGGCAAGTCGACCATCGTCAAGCTGCTCGGTCGCCTCTACGATCCGGACGAGGGGCAGATCACGATCGACGGGCGCGATGTGCGCGACTACGATCCGGCCGAGCTGCGCCGCCGCTTCGCGGTCATGTTCCAGGACTACGCCGCGTTTCAACTCAGCGCCGGGGAGAACATCGGCGTCGGCGACGTGGATCGCGTCGACGATGCTCGCGCCATCATCCGTGCGGCGGATGATGCGGGAGCCGACGGGGTCGTCGCCAAGCTGCCGGAAGGGTTCGCCACGACGCTCGGCAAGTGGTTCGACGGCGGGCATCAACTCTCCGGCGGCGAGTGGCAAAAAGTGGCGCTGGGGCGCGCGTTCATGCGCGATGCCCGCGATGCCGAAATCCTGATTCTCGACGAGCCGACCGCCGCGCTCGACGCCAAAGCCGAGCACGATCTGTTCGCTCGACTCAAGGCGCTGACGCACGGGCGCATGGCGCTGTACATCTCGCACCGCTTTTCCACGGTGCGGATGGCCGATCGCATTCTGGTGCTGGAGCATGGCCGCCTGATCGAGCAAGGTTCGCACGACGAGTTGATGCTGCAGGATGGCCGGTACGCCGAGTTGTTCGAGTTGCAGGCGGCCAGCTACCGCTGAGCCGGGGCGGCGGCCGCGACCGGAGTCGCCACGGGCGCGGCCGCCGGGGTCGCCCCGGACGCTGACGTCTCCGGCTCCGGTCCGACATACAGTCGGAATCCCTGCCAGGTGTCGCCGCCCCGTTCGGCGGCGGCGAACACGCCGACCACATACAACCCGTGCGGCAGATCGTCCGGCAGCAGCACGGGACTCGTCGGCCTGATGAGATCGAACCGGCGCGTCGGCTCCGGACCGGGCGTATCTTTCCACGACAGCCCGTCGTCAACGATCTCGAGCCGCACCGAGCGAATCTCGTACGAGAGTTCCGCAAGCGGCCCGAGAACCGACAAATCCAGTTCCGGGGTCTCGCCGAACGAGATGAAGAGCGCATCGGCCGGGTAGAGTTCGCCGATCATGTCCACGCAGCAGCCGTACTCCCCCTCCGACCAGCAATACGTGCCGAGGCGGCCGCGCTGACGCCGTCCGTCCGCCTTCAGCGTCATGCGCGGCGGTTTCGGGCAACGGCCGCCGGGAGCCGCCGCGATGCGGATCGGCGCCGCGATCGCGATGGCCGCCAGCGCGAAGCTGAAGCACGCGCGCCGGGTCACAGCCGCCATCGGACCGATTCCTCCACGTCCACCACCTGCCGGATGCCGGCATCGTAGCCGACGCGGTTCGGCGGCGGCCGCCAGCCCAGGTCCGCGGCCGAGCGCGGCGGCGCCCGCGGGTTCGGGGCCGGCACAAGGTCCTCGCCGGAACCACCCGATGCGATCAGGCCGTCCGGCTGGCGATGGGCACGATCACCGCGCGGGCCAACGTGTGCGGTCCAATGGTGAACCCGAGCATCTCCGGGGTGCCGTCCTTCGGCACATCGACGGTGGCGACGTCGAGCGCGGTGACGACGATGTAGTAGTGATGCGGCGGTTCGCCCGGCGGCGGGGCCGACCCGGCATATTGCGCGAGACGCGCATCGTTCGGCAACTGGAACGCTCCCGCCGGCAGCTTGGCGTCGCCCGGCGCGCCGGCGCCGGTCGGCAACTCTGTCACATCGCCGGGAATATCGGCGACCGCCCAATGCCAGAATCCGCTGCCGGTCGCCGCTTGGGGGTCGTACATCGTGACGGTGAAGCTCTTCGTCTCGGGCGGGAAGCCGCTCCAGGAAAGCTGCGGCGATAGATCCTCGCCGCCGGCTCCGAAGATGCCACCCATCTGCGGCAGCGGTAGTTGCTCGCCGTCGTGCACATCGTCGCTGATGACGGTGAAGGCAGGAACCTGGGGGAGCAGCGCCAGCGGATCGCACCCGGCGAACCCCGAAGCCGGGGATGCGGGGGTAGCCTGCGCCGCATCGACCTGTCGCACCGAAAATCCACGGAACGCCACGCCAATCCCGATCGCGGCAACGCCTCCGGCCAGCGTACGGCGACTCAGGATACGGTCATCCATCGAATCATCCTTTCCGTGGCGGAACCGATCCGGGTTCCAGTCCCCTCGCGCACAGCAAGCCGGGCGCCCGCGTGGGAGCCAGGGCCGCCGCCTTGACTTCGACCGTGCTTGAAGAGTTACGCTCTCATCGATGCTGGATGGCGTCGCCCTGCCGGCGCCGTTCATGCCTGACAGCGGAACGCGCGGCGCGCCGCCGGCGCCGGGAGCGCACGATCCACCACGAGGAAC
>JADLCW010000129.1 GCA_020847015.1 Thermomicrobiales bacterium
GCCGCGGCGCGCCGCTTTGCCGCGCTGATCGCGCGGCGCGCCAGCGGCGAACCGGTCGCCTATCTCATCGGCGAGCGCGAATTCATGGCGCTTCCGTTCCGGGTCGGACCGGGCGCGCTCGTGCCGCGCCCGGAAACGGAACTCCTGGTCGAATGGGCGCTAGGCTGGTTGGCCCACCGGCCGCGCGCCGTCGTGCTCGACATTGGCACGGGCAGCGGAGCGATCGCCGTCGCACTGGCCGCTCATCTCGCGCCCGATTGGGCCGGGCGCATCATCGCCGCCGATCGCTCCGGCGAGGCGCTGGCATGGGCGGCGCGCAACCGGGCAGCGCTGGCGCAATCGCAGCGCGTCCGCCTCGTGCGCGGCGATCTAACCGACTGGTGCGCGGCCGGCGCGGCCGATTTGCTGCTGGCCAATCTGCCCTATCTGACGCCGGGGCAAATCGCGGAGAATCCGGATCTGGCCGCCGAACCGCGCACCGCGCTCGACGGCGGACCGGACGGGCTGGATCTGGTGCGCCGCCTGCTGGCCGATGCCCCGCGTGCGCTGGCGGCGGGCGGCGCGTTCGGGCTGGAACTCGACCCGTCTCAGACCGAGCCGGTCGCGGCGCTGGCGCGGCAGACGCTCCCCGGCGCGCGCATTCGCATCATCGCCGATCTCTCCGGTCGCCCCCGCCATGTCGTCGGCGAACGATGACGCATCCCGCCCGCTGACCCTGCGACTCTTGCCCCGCGACGCCCTCGTCGCTGGACAGGTCACCTGTTTGGTCGTTTTTCCCACGCATCCCGGGCGGGTCGGTTTGGCATCCCGGCTCCACAGGCGAGCCGGGCGCGTTCGTCGGATCACCACCCCCGGATGGGTTCTCCCGGTCTGCTCCCTCTCTGGGGAACTGACCGGCAGGAACCACGCCGCCGCCGAGTTGCCCCGGGTCCAGCCTGTATCAGCCCGGGCGCCGCCGTCACACCACGGATGCCTTACACGAGCGCCTCGCCACATCCGTGTCTGCCGGAGCGACGGCGAAGCCGCTCATGGATGTCACGAAACCCATACCGCACGGTCATCATGCCGTGGCGCCGCGCTCCGGCCGTCCGCCGGTCATTCCCCCGGCTGCATCGCCAGCCATCAAGCTGATTCCCCACCCCCCTCTCTATATAGAGAGGGGGGTGGGGAATCAGCTTGGGGTGGCCAGTTCATGGTGAGGGGCACGCGCAGCGACGGCCTCGCTTGGCATCGAGACGTTGATTCCTCCCCGCCGCCCCACCTCCAACGGGGCGGGCAGGGGGGAAGCAGGGGCGCCGCGGTCGGGGTGCGCGATCCAGATGGGGCACGACGTCGAGCCGTCGCGGCGATTCATTCCGGAGCGGCAGGCGCGTCGTCGCCTCTCCTCCACTCCTAGGCTCCCTGTCCCTGACTCCTGATTCCCGCCTCGGCGCGCTATGCTTCCGCTTGGGCTGCCGCGGCCGCCGGCCCGACCCCGAAATCGCCCGCCTTGCTGAAGGAGCGCCATCGGATGACTGAATCGCCGCCGCTGGCGACCGCCCCCGCCGCCGACTCGAAACCTGCGCCGCCAACCTACGTCTTCGGGGCCGCCGGCGCGACCACCCAACTCATCGCGATCGCCATCGACGAAGAAGGTCGGACGTTTGCCGCCTCCGATGTCGCCGCCGGCAATCTGGAAGCGAACGGCACGGTGGCGCCCTTCGCCGGGCTGCCGGCGGTGCAACCGCGCCCGCTCGCACTCGCGGCGGCGGAGGGGATCGTGGCGGTCGTCGAGGCGAAGCCGGCCGCGTTGCATGTGCTGACGCCGTCTGGCGAGATCCTCGCCAGTCTTGTCGGCGCCGACTTGCCGGCGGTCGAGCGACCCGCCGGCGTCGCCGTCGGCGCCGGGCGCATCGCCATCTGCTGCCCGGAGCGCAATGTCACGATCGTGCTGGATGCGCGCACGCTGGCGTTGGTCATGTCGATCGCCATCCCGGAACCGGTCGCGCTGGCCACGACGTCGACCGGAAAGCTGCTGATCGCCAGCCGGAGCGAACGGACGGTGGCGATCTACGATCGATCCGGCGAGCGCGTCGGCGCCCTGCGCGGGGTGGTCGCGAGCGGCGCGCCGGCGCTGCATGGCTCCGCGATCGCCATTCCCGACCCCGGAGCCAAAGGGGTGCTCATCGGCGATTTCGCCACCGGCGCCTTCGGCTGGCTGCGCGACGCGCGCATCAGTTCGCCCGCCGCAGTCGCCTTTTTGCCGAGCGGTCGGTTGCTGGTCGGTCAGCGAACGGCGCCGACCCTGCTCCGCTACGATCCGGGTGAGGCGCTGAAGCGGCCGGCGCCGGGCAATTGACGGGGGCGAACGCATGACCGAGCAGATCCCGCTGGATCGACCCGAGGACGCGCTCGTGCGCCTCGGCAAGCACCCCGATCTGATCCCCTACGGGGGAGGCAATTTCGGGATGCCGCTGTCGATGCTGGAACCCGATGGACCGTTGGTGACGCCGACCGCGCGCTTCTTCCTCCGCTCCAATGGCCCGTTGCCGATCGTCAACCCCGAAACGTGGCGGCTGGAGGTGGGCGGGCTGGTGGAGCGGCCGCTTTCGCTCACCCTCGCCGATCTGCGCGCGATGCCGCGTCGCGGGTATGACGCCGTGCTCGAATGCGCCGGCAACGGCCGCACCGGTTTCGATCCGCTCCCCGCAGGCACGCCCTGGCGTTACGACGCGGCCGGCAACGCCGCGTGGTCGGGTGTGCCGCTGGCTGCGGTGCTGGATCGCGCCGGAGTCGGCGCGGAGGCGGTCGACATCGTGACGCAAGGCGGCGACATGCCCGGCATGCAGCGCGGGTTGCCGCTGGCCATCGCTCGCCAGCCGGACACGTTGCTGGTGCTGGAGATGAACGGCGCGCCGCTGACGGTTGGCCACGGCGGTCCGGTGCGCCTGCTCGTTCCCGGTTGGGCGGGCATCGCCAGCACCAAATGGCTGGTAGGACTCACCGTGCTGGATCGCGCGTTGGACGGATTCTGGAACACCGACAACTACGTGCATTGGTCGGTGGAGGGCGATCCGCTGCGGCCGGTCGCGGAGATGCCGGTCCGCTCGGTCATATCGACTCCGGACGACGGCGCCATCGTGGCGGCCGGTCCGATGCGGCTGGCCGGTTATGCCTGGAGCGGGTTCGGCGCCATCCGCACGGTCGAAGTGAGCGGCAACGACGGAGCGACCTGGAAGACCGTTCCCTTTCGCGGCGGGGGACGCCGCGCCTGGGTGCGCTGGGAGACGACCTGGCAGGCGGCCCCGGGCGAAACGACGCTGATGGTTCGCGCCACCGACGAGCGGGGGTTGCGCCAACCGCGCCGCGCGGTCTGGAATCGCAAGGGGTATCAGCAGAACGGCATCCAGACCGTGCGGGTGCGGACGGAGGGGTAGCGGATGGGGCGCATCGGCATCTTGTCGGACGATGAGATCGAAACGCTGCTCGGTTCAGCCATCGTCGGGCGCATCGCCTGCTGCGCCCACGGCGCGGGCGAGGATGCCCGGCCCTATCTGGTGCCGCTCGCCTTCGGTTATGACGGCGCGGCGCTCTACGCCCACTCCGGCCCGGGGCGCAAGCTGCGCATCATGCGCGCCAACC
>JADLCW010000130.1 GCA_020847015.1 Thermomicrobiales bacterium
CCGCCTACTGCTTCCTTGGCATCCTCGGCGGCTCCGGAGATCTGCGCCAGCACCCCTGGGTCCAGCTTGGCCACCACCACGCCGGCGGCCACCGCGCACATCGCCGCCATCCCTACTTGTTTTGGCAACCGGATGCCAAGCGCGTGGTCGAGCGAGTACTGCCCCGGTCCGATCGTCGCGAGCGCGATGGCGGCGGCGATATTGGTGAGCGGCAATTCCGCGCCCCCTTTCGCCGCCCAAATCGGCTTGCCGCCATGGACGGTGACGGAGGCGACGCCCATCGCCCCGAGCGTGGCGATCGGTCCCAACGGATGCAGCAGACCGAGCGCGGTCAGCGCGCCGCCGCCGAACTCCGATAGCCCGGCCAACGTCGCCCACTGCTTTCCCGGCTTGTAGCCCATCGATTCAAGAAAGCCCCCGAACCCGGCTACGCCGGGGCCATCGAACCAACCGAATAATTTCTGGCTGCCGTGACCCATCAGCAGTCCGCCCACGGCGAGCCGCAGCGCGAGTAGTCCCAGATCCGCTTCGGCGCCATGTCGTTCCCGTCGCACTATCGCTCCCATCGGTCCATCCTTCCGCAGTGCCTCGCCAAGGCGGGAGCCGCGCCCGCGCCGCTGGTGGATGCGCACCACGCTTGCCACCGGATCGACGGCGCATCTACGGGTGGACAAGATGGCGGAGCGTTCCCCGCGTCGGCGAGTTCTACAATGACGCCATGCCGCGCCCCGCTTCGCCCCCGCCGGACCCGCCCCCCGACGATCTCGTGCCCTCGCGCCGGCAGTATCTGGCGCTCAAGGCGCAGCACCTCGACGCGCTGCTGCTGTACCGACTGGGCGACTTCTACGAAACCTTCGATGACGACGCCCGCGTGCTCGCCCGCGATGCCCGGGTGACCCTCACCTCGCGCAGTTTTGGCCGCTCCGGGCGCGCCCCGATGGCCGGCATCCCCCATCACGCGCTCAACAGCTATCTGGCGCGGCTGCTCGCCGCCGGTCACACCATCGCCATCGCCGAGCAGGTGAGCCCGCCCGGCAAGGGACTCGTGCGGCGCGAGGTCACGCGTGTGCTCTCTCCCGGCGCCATTGCCGATCCCGCCCTGCTGCCGGCCGGCGAAAATCGCTGGCTGGCGGCGATTTGCGCCCGTGGCGGCCGGATCGGGTTGTCGTGGGCCGACATCAGCACCGGCGAGTGGATGGCCGTCGAGTGGCAGGGGGAGCATGCGCCGGCCGCGCTGGCCGAAGAGTTGGCACGTCTGGCTCCGGCCGAAACACTGCTGCCCGACGACCGACAGGAGCCGCCATGGCTCGATGTCGTCCCCGGGCATCGGCGGCCGGTCGAAGCGTGGTTTGCCGACCCGGTCCGCGCCGAAGATGCCCTGCGCGATCATTTCGGCGTGCAAGGATTGCATGCTTTTGGGCTGGATGGTCTGTCGGCCGCCGTCGGGGCCGCTGGCATGATCCTCGCCTGGCTGGAGCGCGCTTCCCCTGCGCTGGTGGCGACGCTGGCCGAGGTGCGCGCGGCCGCTCCGGAAGGACGGGTCGGGCTGGACGCCGCCACCCGCCGCAATCTCGAACTGACCCGCAGCTTCGGCACCGGCGGCTCGCGCGGTAGTCTGCTGGGGGTGCTGGATGCAACCCGCACCGCCATGGGCGCCCGCGCGCTGCGGCGCATCGTCGGGGAGCCGCTGCGCGATCTCGACCTGCTGCGTCGTCGGCAGGCGCTGGTCGGCGCACTCACCGCGTCGCCTGAAACTCGAATGGCCCTCGCTGCCGCATTGGCCGGCGCCGGCGACCCGGAGCGGTTGCTGGGTCGGGTCGCCGGATTTCAGGCGACTCCCCGCGATCTGACATCGCTGGCCGCCGCCTTGCGCCGCGTGCCGGCCGCGGGCGATCTGCTCGCGCCGCTGCCAGATGCCGCCGCGCTGCCTGAGGTGGCGCTGCCCGACTGCGCCGACGTGCTGGCGCTGCTCGATGCTGCTGTGGAGACGGACGCCGACGAGGGCGGACGCATCCGCCGTGGCTTCGCGCCGGAACTGGATGCCGCCGTGGATGGAGCCGCCGCGACGCGCCGCTGGCTGGCCGAACTGGAAGGGCGCGAACGGCAGCGTACTGGCATTCGCTCGCTGAAGGTCGGGTTCACCAAGGTGTTCGGCTACTACATCGAAGTGACGCGGCCGAATCTCGGGGCGGTGCCGGCCGAATACGAGCGAAAACAGACCATCGCCGCTGGCGAGCGCTTCGTCACCGCGGCGCTCAAGGAAGCCGAGGCGCGAATTCTGGCCGCCGACGAGGAGATCGCGACGCTGGAACGGGCGGCGGTGGAGCGAGTGTGCGCCGAGATGGCCTCCCGGACCGCCCGGCTCCAGCGCGCTGTCGCCGCGCTGGCCCGGCTGGATGCGCTGCTGGCGCTGGCCGAAACCGCCGCCTGCCAAGGCTGGATCCGCCCGGAACTGACCGAGGGTAACGAGCTGGAGATTCGCGGCGGTCGCCACCCGGTGGTGGAGGCGGCGCTAGCCGGCGAGCCGTTCATCCCCAACGATTGCCTGCTCGGGAGCGGCGCGCCGCGCCAGATCGTGCTGACCGGCCCCAACATGGGCGGCAAGTCGACCTGGTTGCGGCAGGTCGGGTTGATCGTGCTCCTGGCTCAGATCGGTTCGTTCGTGCCGGCCGCTGCCGCCCGCATCGGATTGGTGGACCGTATCTTCACCCGCGTCGGCGCACACGACGATTTGGCGCGCGGGCAATCGACCTTCATGGTGGAGATGGTCGAAACCGCCGCCATCCTGCGCGGTGCGAGCGAGCGCAGCCTGCTGCTGCTGGACGAAATCGGACGCGGCACGTCCACCAACGACGGGTTGGCCATCGCTCGCGCCACGCTGGAGGACATCTCCCGCCGCATCGGCGCGCGTTGTCTGTTCGCGACCCATTACCTGGAACTCACGGCGCTGGCGGGAGAGTTGCCGGATGTCGCCAACGCCCACGTTGCAGTGTTGGAAACGGAAGGGCGGGTCGTGTTCCTCTATGCCGTCCACCCCGGCCCGGCCGATCGCGCCTACGGGGTGCATGTGGCGCGACTGGCGGGATTGCCGCCGTGGGTCGCCGATCGCGCCGAGGCGCTGCTGACCGCGTGGGACGCGGCCGATTCCCCGCGCCCCGCGCCCGCTCTCGCCGAGCCGGATCCGCCACCCTATGATCCTCCGACCCCGTCCCCACCGAACCCGGCGAGCGAACTGGCCGTTGCGCTGCGGGCGCTGGACCTGGACGAAATGAGCGCCCGCGATGCCCTGCGCTGGTTATGGGCGGCCCGGGATCGGCTGGAGGGGCCGGCTGACGATGCCGAGGTGGGAGACACGACAGGCTGAGGAGACATCTGGCCTTGTTTGCGACTGGGCGCTCCCCATCCGCCGCGCTATCCGCGCGCCGCGTTCACCTGCGCGATAAACGCGAAGTCGGCCGCCTGGGTCGCCCCTTCGTGGCTTTCGAACGCGCCGTTGCTGTAATTGGTTTGCAGCGCCTCCAGCAGGGCTGGTTCGGCGCGGTAGTGAGCCATGGTTCGCTCGGTTAGCGCCGCCCATTCGTCGGCGAGGGCGCGCGCCTCGGCGCTGGCTGGGTTGAGACCGGCGGCGCTGGCGGTGCGGACGCGGGTCAGCAGATCGACCCAGCCGCGCTCGATCGCCGCGATCTCCTCGGGACCGGCTGCCGCGCCAACTCGCTCGAAGGCCGCCAGTTGCTCGGCCGTGTACAGTTTTTCCATCTCATCCTCCTCGATCGGAATCCGGGGCGCCGCCGCGCCGACCAATTTGGCCGCCGCGTCCCAGTCCCATGGTCCCGTGGTCTGCCGCGTCTCCAGCAGCCGCCCGATGGCGGCATCGATGCGCCGCAGGTCGTCGACGCGTCGGTTGAGCGCCATCCGTTGCAGGCGCAAGGCGATCTCCGGATCGCGTTCCGGTTGGTCCAACAGTGCGCCAATACGCTCCAGCCGGAACCCCAAGGCCCTCAGGATCAGGATCTGCCCCAGCCGCAGCAGGTCTGCTTCCGCATAGAGACGATAGCCGGCGTCGCTGCGGGCTGATGGTCGC
>JADLCW010000131.1 GCA_020847015.1 Thermomicrobiales bacterium
ATGGCGCGAATGTTGTTGACATCATCAGTGGCGCGAGACATCAACTGCCCGGTTTGGGCGGCATCGTAAAAGGCGTACGGCAGCGACTGAAGATGGATGTACAGGGCGTTGCGCAGATCGAAGGCGACCCGCTCGGCGACTGCCTGCACGAGATACGAGCGCAGGAAGGTGAAAATCCCCTGCAGCAGGGTCAACCCGACAATGAGCCCGGCGGCGCGCGCCAGAAATCCGCTATCGCGGCCAACGATCCCGTCATCGATGGCGCGGGCCAGCACCTGCGGAATCGCAAGCTGGAGAGCGAGCGCCGTGAACAGCGCAACGTAGATGACGACGACGCGCCGCCAGTACGGCTGCAGATAGCTCAGGATGCGCGCCACGACCCGCAACGACAGTCCCCCGTTTCCGCTCTCCCGACCGGACGCAATCCGCGAGCCGCCAGACGCCCGGCGAGCGACCCGTGGACCCGGGCGCCATCGGCAGCGCCCCGGGCGGCTCCGCAGCGGCTATCGATTGGCGCGGATTCGATCCGGACGAGCGCCGCGACGGCCGCTCGGGAGCGAGGCAGTAATCGACGCGCTGGCTGGCGGCGCGATGCGTAACCTGCCGGTGCTGCGTCGCGATCCGATGATCGACCCAGCGACGCGAAGCGGTCAAGCAGAGCGGCGCGTCCGTCGCCGGGTCAGCCGCTCGTCGCTTCTCGCCACTGGTCGTACAGATCCGGTTCGCCTTCAGGACGAACCGGCCGGTAGCGCAGATCGAGCGCACGCTCGGCCTGCGGCTTGGCAAATTCAGCGTAGATATCGGCGCTGGTGAGACCGTGAGGGGCGCCGTCTTCCAGCGAGTATGCGTACGCGCCTTCCCGGATGCCCGCCAAATACATCGCGGCAAGACACATCGGACAAGGTTGACCGCTGGCATAGACGGCGCAACCATCGAGACGCGGCGTGCCCAGCGCCTGGCTGGCGGCACGGATGGCCATCAGTTCGGCGTGGGCGGTCGGGTCGTTGGTCGAGCTGACGGCGTTGACGCCCGCGGCGATCGCGACGCCATCCTTGACCACCACCGCACCGAATGGCCGGTCGCCGGCGGCGATGGCGCCACGAGCCAGATCGATGGCTTCCTTTAGGAACCGTTCGGCATCGGCCATGGAGATGCTCCCGGGCGTGCTGTCCATTAGGGTCGGGCGGCGGGGCGCGCTCGCGCCCACCACTCCATCATGGCACGATCTATCCGCGCCGGCGCGCCGAATGTGAATCTCGTGGTATAAGGCGGGGCCAACGCGGGCGGGGAGGGATCGTTGGATCTGCTGCTTACGGTTGAATTGGGCGTGGTGGCTGCCGGGGCGGCCATCCTGGGATCGATGCTTGGGCTTGGCGGCGGCGTATTCCTGGTGCCCATCTTTACCCTTTTCCTCGGCATCGATCCCAAACTCGCCATCGGCGCCAGCGCCGTCGTCGTCGTCGTCAACAGCGTGGTCGGCTCCTCGGTTCACCTGCGCAGCCGGTTCACCAATCTGCGGCTGGCCATGCTGCTGCAAGTCACCACCGCGCTGGGAGCCATCCTGGGCGCGCTCTTCGGAGTGGGCGCCGATCCGAGCATCGTCTATCTGGTGTTCGGACTGGTGCTCGTGTACGCCGCCGTGTCGATGGGGATTCCTCGCTCCAACAAGCTGGTCGCACTGGCCGCCGATCCGATGCGGTTGGGTGGGATCTATCACGACCCGGCCACCGGCGATGAGGTTCCCTACGTGCCGGTTCGCATCGCGCCGGGATTGGGCGTCAGTCTGGGGGCCGGAGTGCTCTCGGGCATGCTCGGTGTCGGCGGCGGCGTGGTGATGGTGCCGGCCATGAATCTGCTGATGCGCGTGCCGGTGAAGGCCGCCGTGGGCACCTCCGCCTTCATGGTTGGCGTGACCTCAGTGGCGACCGCGTTCGTGTTCTACGCCAACGGCAAGCTCGCGCCCGACATCATCGTGCCGGCCGTCGTCGGAGTCTTTCTCGGCGGACAAGTCGGTTCGCGACTGACGCGGCGCATTCGCGCCCAGCGGCTGTCGCTGCTGTTCGGCGTCATCCTGCTGTATCTGGGGCTGTCGCTCGTGCTGCGAGCGCTCGGCATCGAGCTGCCGGGGCAACAAAAATGAACGTGCCCGAACCAATCTCCACCGATGTGTTGCACGGACGTCATTCGGCGTTGGAGCCGCTCTACGATCAAGTTCGCGCGCTGTTCACTTGGGGGTGGCGGGTCGGAGCGCTGGTGCTGGTGGTGGGCGTCGTGCTGGCGCTGGCGCGCGGCGAACCGCCGGGCGCCTCCATCGACCCGGTGGGCGAGATTCTGCCGACCGTGCTCTCCGGCAGCGCCGCCGGGTTGATCGATCTCGCCATCCTCTGGTTCATGATCCTGCCGGTGCTGGCCACCATCGTTGTGGCGGTCGGATTCGCCCGTCTCGGCGACCGCCGCTACGCGCTGATTTCGCTGCTGGTGCTGATCGTGCTTGGGTTCAGCATCACCCTTGCGCTCGCGCGGTAGCGCCGGGCAGACGAGGAGTTCCCGAATGACCGATCGCGCTCCCGTCGCCGTGATCGTGGCCATGGAAGCCGAGCTGCGTCACCTGACCGACCGTCTGACGCCGGTTTCGGAAACGCGCCGCGGGCCGTGGTTGGATCGCGCCATGCGCTACGGCGATCTGCCGGTGCAGATTCTCTGCTGCGGCATTGGCATGATCAACGCGGCGGCGGGAGCCGAACACGTCTGCGACCATTTCTCACCGCGCGCCGTACTCAACTTCGGCTGCGTAGGGGCGCATACCCGCGAGTTGCTGCCGGGCGACGTCGTCATCGGGTCGGCGACGGTGCATCACGGCGCGTTTCATATCCTCGCCAACGGCGAGACGTACTTTCCGGACGCCGAGTACAGCGTCACCGGCGAGACGGTTGCCTCCAATCTTCGCCCGTGCGATCCCGATCTCGTCGCGCTGGCCGAGGCGGCGACCGCTGATTACGTGCCTGACCCGTGGGCGATCGACATTGGTTGGCCGACCGGGATGGCGCGGCGGCCGGGCAAGGTTGCCGTCGGGGTGGTCGCCTCGGCCGACATCTGGACGCAGTTCCACGAGCGAATCGACGAGTTGCACGCGCGCCATCAGTCGCTGTGCGAAGACATGGAGGCGGCCGCCATCAATCGGGTGTGCGGTCGCCATCACGTGCCGTTTCTGACGATCAAGGATGTCTCGAACAACGAGTTCCATGCGGTTTCGAAGCTGGAAGGCGACATCGAGGCGCTGCCCGCCAGCGAGATCGGCCGCCGCTCGGCCGAGGCGATTTTGCTGGTGCTCGACTGGCTGGCGAGCGAGGGCTGATGAGGGGCCGCGGGCGACCGTAGCGACCGACAGGCGCGCCGCCCCGCAACAGCGCGTCTGTCGCCCGACGCCGCGTTCGCCAAGCGACCACCCCGTCGAATGAAACCCGGCCGGCCGGCTACGCCGGGCGCTTCCGACGTGAACGATCCCACCAATATTGTCTCGCCCACGTGGCGGATGCATCGAACATTCGCGCATTTCGCTGCAATTCGCCGCGGATTCGGCAGGAAGCGCAGAAATGGGGGGTCTCTCATTGACCTCTCACCGATTTCTCATCGGCGACGATTAGCCTTGAACCGATGAGCGGCGCTTCAGCCACGCCGCCGGAACGATCGGGTGAGACGTCTTTTCGACGCCGTGTCCGAGAGGGGGGATATCGTTCATGGCGACTTTCCATCAGCGAGCGCCGGATCGGGCGCGCTGCTTCGCCACCGTCAGGACTGGCGCTCCGGCGCCGGAGAGCTGACGTCGAGCGCACGATCTACGGACCCGGGGCGCGTCGCCCGGCCGGAGCTGTGCTCCCGCCTGTCGACGCCGACCAACCCCGCCGCCGCCGTCAACGACGATTCATGCCGCCCGGCAAGTGAACCGCGCTCGCTGCCGACGCCCAATGGTCGCCATGACGACCGGGCACGAAGCGCAACGCCTTGGGATTCCCTGTCCGCCGCGATCGTTCGGACATCCCGCCGCGTGGCGGACCGGAACGCCACGACGAAAAACCGGCGCCGCCGCGGTTAGCGCCGCCTATTGCGCGAGCTCAGGCGGCGACACGCCTCGCGCCGACGAGGACGAGCGGTCATATGCCCGCATTCGGGCGAAGCCGCTGGACCCGCAAGGAGAACCTGCCGAATGAACCAGCCCGCAATGCTCGATGCGGCGATTTCGCGCCCCAGGGCGATGTTCTATTGTCACGATACGTATGGCCTGGGTCATCTGCGCCGGACGCTGACGCTCGCCCACCATTTCCGCACCATGCAGCCGGACCTGTCGCAGTTGATCGTCAGCGGTTCGCCCGTCGCCACGGCATTCGCCTACCCCGAAGGCGCCGATGTGATCAAGCTGCCGTCGGTCACCAAGGCAGCCAGCGGCGCCTACCAGCCGCGCACCCTCGGTCACGTGTCGTTCGATAGCGTGCGCGACATGCGGCGCGATCTCATCCTCGCCGCCGCGCGGCAATTTCGGCCGCATCTCTTCTTCGTCGATCACGCTCCGGGCGGGCTGCGCGGAGAGGCGGTCGAAACGCTGCGCCGTCTCAAGGAGGAATCGCCGAGCGTCCAACTCGTGCTCGGGTTGCGCGATGTGATGGACGACGCGCCGGTGGTGCGCGAAGCCTGGGCGCGGGAGGGCGCGTACGAACTTTTCGACGAGGTCTACGACACGATCTTCGTCTACGGTCACCGCGCGTTCTACGACGTCGTGGCGGAATACGGTTTGAGCGACATCGCGGCCGCCAAGACGCGCTTCGTCGGCTATCTGAGGCGCGACGCCGGCCAGCGCACGCGCGAGGAGATCCGCGCCAGCCTCGGTCTGCGCACCGACAAGCTGGTGCTGGTGACCGCCGGCGGCGGCGGCGATGGGCGGACGCTGTTCGAGGCGATGATCCGCGATCTGCGCTTGACGCGGCCGCGCGATTTCGATTGCCTCATCGTGGGCGGTCCCCTGCTCTCCGGTGCGGATCGGGACGATCTGCGCGCCCGCCTTGGCGATCAGGACAACTTTCACTATCTGGATTTCACGGACGATATGCCGGGGCATATCGGTGCGGCGGATGCGGTGATCGGCATGGGCGGCTACAACACCGTCTGCGAAACGCTCTCGCTGCGCTGCCCGACCACCATCGTGCCGCGCGTGTCGCCGCGCAAAGAGCAACTGATCCGCGCCTCGTTTCTCAATCGGTATGGTTATGTCGATATGATCCATCCACACGAGCTGGCGCCGCGATCGCTGGTGAAGGCCGCGGCCCGGATGCTGGAGCAGTGCGCGCTCCCGGCGCCGGAACTGCCCATGCAGGGCTTGACGAACATCGCCACGGCGCTGCGCGAGACGGCCGCGCAGGGAAATCTCGCCCGCGTCGCCTGACGCCAATCTGGTGGCGTTCCGGTCGTCCCGGCTGGCGCGCCCCGCCATGAGGCCATTAGCCATGCCGCCCGCTCCGCGCCCGCAGATCGCGTACATCACCAAGATGTTTCCCCGCTTCTCCGAGACGTTCATTCTGAGCGAGATTCTCGAGCTCGAGCGGACGGGGATGGATGTCCGCATCTTCTCGCTGAAGCTCCCGACCGACGCTCGCCGTCATGCGGATGTGAGCCGCGTCCGGGCGTCCGTGATCTACGTGCCGGAGGTCTCCCCCGGCAGCGTCCGGGCGTTTCTGGGACCGCACCTGGAGGTGTTTCGAGCACACCCGGCAAGCTATCTCCTGACCGCCGCGGACGCCGCCAGGCGGTCGGCGCGATCCCGCTCGTGGAGCGCGCTGAAGCGATTCGCGCAGGCCGGGTACATCGGCGCGCGCCTGCGGCGGGCCGGCATCTCCCACGTCCACGCCCACTTCGCCACCAGCGCCACCTCGGTCGCGCGGGATCTGCGCGGGTTGCTGGGGACGAGCTATTCGTTTACGGCGCATGCCAAGGATATCTTCATCGACTCGATGTCCCGGACCTCGCTGATCCAGAAGCTGCGGCAGGCGCGGTTCGTCGTCACCGTGAGCAACTACAACGTCCGCTATTTGCGGGCGCTCGAACCGGGCGCGACGATCCACCGCGTCTACAACGGACTCGATCTCGACATCTTCCGGCCGCATCCGCCGCGGCCGCAGGAGCCGCCCCTGCTCCTTGCGGTCGGGCGCCTTGTCGAGAAGAAGGGATTCGACGATCTGATCCGGGCCTGCGCCCAACTGCGCGATCGCGATGTGCCGTTCCGCTGCGAGATCGTCGGCGCCGGCGGCGAGGGGGCACGCCTTGACGCGCTGATCGCGGCGCACGATCTGACGGATCGCGTACGCCTGGCCGGCCCGATGCCGCGCGAGGAGCTCATCCATCTGTACCCGCAGGCGAGCGTGTTCGTCGCGCCCTGCGTCGTCGGAGCGGATGGCAACCGCGACGGTCTGCCAACCGTGCTGATCGAGGCGATGGCGCTGGGCGTCCCGGTCGTCGCGACACCCGTCACCGGCATCCCGGAGATCGTCCACGATGGCGAAACCGGCACGATCGTGCCGGAGCGCGATCCGGAGGCGCTGGCGGATGCGCTGGAGCGGGTGTTGGCGAACCCGGACGACGCCCGTCGGATGGCGGCGGCCGGTCGGGTTCTTGTCGAGCGGGAGTTCGATTTGCGCGCCAATGTCGCGACGGTCCGCAAGCTCCTGGCAGAAGCGAGTGCAGCGTAGTGCGAATTGTCTATCTCTCGGCCGACTTCGGCATCCCTATCTATGGCAGCAAGGGCGCCTCCATCCATGTCCGGGAGTTCGCAGCCGCGCTGCAGACTGCCGGGCACGACGTCCGGATCATCACCTGTCGGTCGGGCGACGAGACCCCGGCGGGGTTCGACGTTCCTGTTCGTACGGTTCGCCTCGATGTCGGGCAGCAGAGCGTCGTCGATACGATGAAGGATGATCCGGCGGTTCCGGAGCCGATGCGCAAAGAGATCCGCTCCCTGCTGTATGGCGTCACGCTGGGGCGGGAACTGCTGCCGGAGCTGGAGCGCTGGAGACCGCATGCGATCTATGAGCGATATTCGCTGCTCGGCGTCTCGGGGGTCGAACTGGCGCGCCGTCTCGGCATTCCGCTGCTGCTGGAGGTGAACGCGCCGCTGGCCGACGAAGCGGAAACCCACCGCGGCATCGGGTTCCGGCATACGGTCCACGAAACCGAGCGCATGATCCTGCGGTCGGCCGATCGCGTGCTCGCCGTCTCGGCAGAACTGCGCGCGTGGCTGATTGCCGCGGGCGTGGCGCCGGAGCGGATCGTCGTCACGCCAAATCGGGTGAACATCCAGCGATTCGCCACGGTCGGGCGCACGGCGTCTTCGCAGCCGACCGTCGGTTTCGTCGGCACGCTGAAGCCCTGGCATGGCTCCGCCACGTTGGTCCGCGCGGTCGGCGAGATCGCACGGCAGCGCGGTCTCGACGCGGCGCCGCACCTGCTGATCGTCGGCGATGGTCCCCAGCGCGAAATGCTGGAAGCGCTTGCCCGCGAGCAAGGCATCGCCTCGCTGGCGCGATTCACCGGCACGATCGCCCACGAGGAGATCCCGGCGCGCATCAGCGAAATGGACATCGCCGTCGCCCCGTACGATCCGCAGCCGGATTTCTACTTCTCGCCGCTCAAGATCTTCGAGTACATGGCGGCCGGCCGCGCCATCGTCGCGGCGCGCATCGGCCAGATTCCGGAGATTCTCGAGCACGGTCGCACGGGGTTGCTGGTGGAGCCGGGCGACGCGACGGCGCTCGCCGCGAGCATCTCGTCGCTGCTGGACGACCCGCGACGAATTGCGGTGTTGGGTGAGAACGCCCGCCGGACGGCGATCGACCACCACGGCTGGGACCGCAACGCGCAGGTCGTCGGCGGCATCATCAAGGATCTGTTGGCGACGGCGGGAGGCGACCACTGATGGCCAGCCCGATGCAGGCGCTGAAAAAACAGGCGCGCGGACTCCAGGTGTCGCTGGAAGTCGTCGTCCGCTTTCGGGCCGAATTGGGGCGCCACTGGCTGACGCTCGTCTTCGCGCTGCTGTGCGCTCTCGGCTATACGGCGATGCGCCTGGCCGAGCCGTGGCCGGTCAAGTTCATTCTCGACAACGTGCTGGCGGACCAGCCGCTCGTCACCCCGTTCGAGCCGTTGAACGCGTGGCTAGGCTCCGACCGGATGCGGGTGCTCTCGCTGGCGGTCGTGGCGGTGCTGGTGCTGGCGGCCGTCCGGGGGTTGTTCTACTACGGCCAGAG
>JADLCW010000132.1 GCA_020847015.1 Thermomicrobiales bacterium
CGGCGACCCGCCGGAGATGACCGAGGGGGCCACCGAAACGGTGGTCAGGCAGGCGGACGCGAGCGCCGCCGAGCGGTTCCGCCAGCCGCTGCGGCGGCCAGCAGCCAGGCAATCAGGATGAGCGCGGCCGAGCGGTTCCGCCGGCCGCTGCGCGCGCCGATCCGCGGGGGCGCGCAGTCGGAAAAGTGGTCGCGCGGAGCCGAGATCCTTCGCTTCGCTCAGGATGACACGGGGTGGGGCGGCCAAGGATGACACGGGGCGGGACGGCCAAGGATGACCCGGGGTGGGGCGCGCCGCATGGCGGCGCGTTCCCCGGTTCGTGGCCCTGACGACGACACGGGGTCGGGCGCGCCGAGTATGGCGGCGCTTGCTCCATGTCGCGGCGCTTGAGGATGACAGCGGCGGAGCAGCGTGACGCGTTCCCCGTGTCGCCGCGCTGCGGATGACACGGTCAGGCGCCCTACGCATGCCGGGATTCTGCCGGCGACGTGTTCCCCGCGTCGCGGCGCTTGAGGACGACAGGGGCGGGCGCGTGCCGCGCGGCGGCATGGGTCCCGTTCCGCGGGAGCTACGTCGGTTCGCCCGTCTCCACCGCTTCCGCGCCCAGCCGCTCCACCAGCTCGGCCAACTCCTCGTCGTCCAGCTTGCGGACCAGCGGCTGCGGTTTCGGCAGCGCGCGCCCGGCCGGCAACTCGCGCATCGCCCACGGCAGCGCGTGCACGGAGTCCGTGTCGCCCAGGTAGCCCTGCAACCGCTCCGCCGAGAAGGGCAGATAGGGCGCCGTCAGCACGCGCAGCGCCGAAACGACTTGCAGCGCCGTCCACATCGTCGTCGCCGCGCGCGCCGGCTCGGTTTTGATCGTTTTCCAGGGCGCCGCGTCGTCCAGATAGCGGTTCAGCGCCCCGGCCAGGGCCATGATCTGGCGCAACCCCTCGCGCAGATGCACCGCTTCGATCTGCTCGCCCACCAGCGCGAAGCTGGCGCGCGCCTGCGCCAGCATCGCCGCATCGGCCGCACCGAGATCGCCCGGTTCCGGCACGACCCCGTCGAATTTCGCTTGCAGGAAGCTGAGCAGGCGGTGCACGGCGTTGCCGTAGGTGGCGACCAACTCATCGTTGTTGCGCCGCTGGAATTCGTCCCAGGTGAAATCGGTGTCGCGACTCTCCGGCGCGTTGATGGTCAGGAAAAAGCGCAGCGCGTCGGCGTCGAACAGATCCAGCGCCTCGGGCAGGAAGGGCAGCCGCGCGGTGTGGGTGCGCGACGACGACAACTTCTGCCCGCCGATGGTGAGGAATTCGTTGGCCGGCACATCGTAGGGCAGCTCCAGCCCGCCGAAACCCATCAGCATCGCCGGCCAGATGATGGCGTGGAAGGGCACGTTGTCCTTGCCGATGAAATAGTAGGAGCGCCCCGGCGCTGCGCCGTGCGGCCCCAGATCCCACCACGCCTTCCAGGCGTCCGGCGCGCCCTGCCGCTCGGCCCACTCCATGGAGGCCGAGAGGTAGCCGATGACGGCGTCGAACCAGACGTAGATGCGCTTGTCCTCGTACCCCGGCAGCGGAATGGGCACGCCCCAGTCGAGATCGCGGGTGATGGCGCGCGGGCGCAACCCCTCGCGCAGCCACCCCTGCACGAAGCCGGTGACGGCCGGTCGCCAGTGGGGGCTGGTGTCCGCCACCCAGCGCTCCAGGCGCTCCTGAAACTGCGGCAGATCGAGAAAGAAATGGGTCGTCTCGCGCGTTTCCGGGGTGGCTCCGGAGAGTTTGGAGCGCGGCGCGATCAGTTCGATGGCGTCCAGGGTGCGCCCGCAGTTGTCGCACTGGTCGCCGCGGGCGTCGGCATAGCCGCAGTGGGGGCAGGTTCCCTCGACATACCGGTCGGGCAGGAAGCGCTGCGCCTGCGGATCGTACATCGCCAGTTGGGTGTCCTGAAAAATGTACCCTTGCTCCAGCAAGCGCAGAAAAAACTCCTGGGTGACCCGGTAGTGGGTGGGGGTCAGGGTCGTCGTATAGAGATCGTAGGCCAACCCCAGGCGGCGGAAACTCTCGGCGATGCGCTCGTGATTGGCTTCGGCGAATTCGCGGGCGGTGACGCCCAGGCGGTCGGCGGCGACGGTGATGGGGGTGCCGTGCATGTCGGAGCCGGACACCATCAGCACCCGGTCGCCGGCCATGCGGTGATAGCGGGCGAAGATGTCCGGCGGCACGTAGGCGCCGGCGGCGTGGCCGAGGTGGCGCGGTCCGCTGGCGTAGGGCCATGCCACCGCCACGAGGATGTGCTCGGGGGCGCGGGTGGAGGTGGAGTCGGTCACTGCGGGGAGCCTGCCTTCCATTGTCATCGGATCGTCGGTCGTCGTGGCGGCGGATGAGCGCCAACGTGCATTTTGCCAGCAAGCCGCGGGGCAGTGCACGGGACCCGTCCCGGCCGCCCGATCCGCGCCCGGCGTGGTATCGTCGCGGCGCGAACGGAACGAAGGCGGGGGATGCGAGGCGGTGCTGGAACTCGGCGCGCATATGTCGATCGCGGGCGGCTACGAACGAGCCATCGAGCGGGCGCTGCGCTGCGAATCGAGCGCGGTGCAGATCTTCACCAAGAACCAGCGCCAGTGGCGGGCCGCGCCCATCGATCCGGAGGCGGCCGAGCGGTTCCGCGCCCGCTGGGCCGATTCCGGCATGGTCCATCTGGTCGCCCACAACTCCTATCTGATCAACCTCGCCTCGCCCGACGACGCGCTGTGGGAAAAATCGCGGCTGGCGCTGCTGGATGAACTGGATCGCTGCGATCTCCTCGGCGTGCCCTATCTGGTCGCCCACCCCGGCGCGCACGGCGGTTCCGGGGTCGATGCCGGCGTGGCCCGCATTGCCGCAGCGCTGGACCGCATTCACGCCGAGCGACCGGAGGGGCGGGCGGTGGTGCTGCTGGAGACGACGGCCGGGCAGGGGATGGCGCTCGGGCGCAGCTTCGAGGAGTTGGCGGCGATCGTCGAGCTGGTGGCGGACACGGCGCGGATCGGCGTTTGTTTCGACACCTGCCACGTGTTTGCCGCCGGCTACGATCTGCGCGACCGGCTCGCCTACGAAACGACGATGACCGCCTTCGACGAGCGGATCGGGTTATCGCGCATCAAGGCGCTGCATCTGAACGATTCGCAAAAGGGACTGGGCAGCCGGGTCGATCGTCACGCCCATATCGGCGAGGGAGAACTCGGTCTGGCGGCGTTCGAGTTCCTCCTCAACGATCCGCGGCTGGCCGGGTTGCCCGGTATTCTGGAGACGCCCAAGGGCGACGACGACGCCGACGACGCGCGCAATCTGGCGACGCTGCGCGGGTTGATCCGGGACGCCGGCTAGCGCGCTCCGGCCGCCTGCCGCGCCCATGCGCCCGCCCGACCCCGCTCCCCACGATGCCCGGCGCCCCGCCGCGGACGCTGATCCGTCGGAGACCGCGCCGCGCGCCGCGCCGCGGCTCGCCGCCGCGCCGCCGCCCCCCTTCGTGCTCGCGCTGGCCGGGTTGGTGCGCCGCCTGAGCGACAACCCGGACGCTGCCCGGCTGGCGCGGGCGGCGCTGTTCATGCTGATGGGGGTGGCGGTCGCCGTCGGCGGCGCGCTGGCCGATGTGGCGCTCCACCGGGGGGTCGAATCGGGTGGCGAAATCCCGGTGGTGCGCCATCCGACCGGGCGCGATCTGGCGACCAACGCCGATCTCACCCGGTTTGCTCCCGATCAGATTCCGGTGGTCGCCACCGCGTTGCAAGCCAACGGGTTTCGCTACGTGCGGCAGAGTTTCGCCTGGTCGGAGATCGAACCGCAGCCGGGTCAGTTCGTGTGGGAGCGCTACGACGCCATCGTCGCGGAGCTGACCAAACGCGGCATCAAACCGGTGATGGTGCTGCACCGCGCGCCGGTGTGGGCGCGCCCGACCGGAACCGCCGAGGTGTTCGATGCGCCGCCGGTCGATGCGGCCGCCTGGGAGCGGTTCGTAGCGGCGGTGGTGGCGCGCTACGGGGAGCAGGCCCCGTTCGTGCAGCTCTGGGATCTGCCGAACCGGGCGGATCGCTGGGGAGGGGCCGATCCCGACCCGGCCGCCTACGTCGGGTTGCTGGCGGTTGGCTCCAACGCCGTTCGCTCGGCCAACCCCAATGCCACGGTGGTGCTGGCCGAACTGGATCCGGCCGCCGACGATCTGGGATTTCTGAACGCCATCTACCGCGCCGGCGGCGCGCCTTTTTTCGATGTCGTCGCCGCCCGCGTCGATGGCGGGGACCGCACCCCCTACGACCGCCGCGTAGCGGCCGACGGGGCCGGGTTGTCGCGGGCGGTGTTGTTCCGCGAGGCGGTCGTCGCCGCGGGCGACCCGGCGAAACCGATCTGGGCGACCCACTACGGCTGGCAGGCCGCCGCCGCGGGCGAGCGCGGACTGAGCGGAGCCGAGCAAGCCGCCTACAGCGTGGCCGGATTGGAACGCGCCCGAGCGGCGTGGCCGTGGATGGGGCCGATGTTCGCCTGGGGGTTGGCCCCGGGTCCCGATCTGGGCGGCGAGGTGGAGCCGGGGCGGGCGCTGATCGGTCTGGACGGCGCGCCGACGCCGCTGCTGACCGCGCTGGGCGGATTCGCCGCCGCCGGGGGAACCCGCGCCGCCGCGACGGGATTCTTGCCGGTGGAGGCTCCCCAGTTCGTCTACGAGGGCAACTGGAGTCTCCAGCATCTGGGGTCCGAAACGTACCGGACCACCACCGAAGTCGGCGCCCGGATGAGCGTGCGCTTCGTGGGCACCGGAGCGCGGGCGCGGCTGCGGCAGAGTCGCCAGGCGGCCGATCTGGCGGCGACCCTCGACGGTCGCCCGATCGCGCTCGATCTGGGCAGCTTTCAGGCCGCCGATGTCGATATCGTCATCGCCCGCGCCTTGCCCGACACCGAGCACGAGCTGGCGATCGCGGTGACCAGTCCGGGGCAGTTCACCATGGGCGGGCTGGTCGTCGAGCGCGCCGTGCCGCTGCGCTGGCCGATCGTGCTGCTGGTCGGCGCGGGGGCGGGGGTGCTGTTTCTCGGCTGGCGGTTGCTGCTGACGGTCATCGCCGAGCGCAGCGGGCGGCTGGAACGGCAACGGGTGGTCGATCTGTGGCCGGAGATACCCCACCTGCCGGACTGGCGACCGTCGCGCCGCGCCTGAAGCGGCCGGTCGCCGCGCCGGGTGAACCCGAGTCGCTATACTTTGCCCGGCTCGACGCGGGGGCTGGCCCGACCAGACCCACCGCCACCCTGCGAGGCGCAATGACCCCCCGCTCTCCGCTCCGTCGCCCGACTGCCCGCCATCCTGCTGACGCCCGCCGCGGATGCCGCCGGTGAGCGAGGACGCTGTTCGACGCGAACGCGGGGGAGCCGGCGCGGCTCCCGCCGCGGTCGCCGCCGACGAACCCGGTCCCGGGCCGCAATCGCTCGGCAAGCGGGTGCTGCGCCCGGAGACGATCGGCTCCTTCGTGGTGGCCGCCGTCATTCTGGTGTTTTTCATGCGCCGGCTGCAGATCGATCCGCAGGCGGTTTGGGACAATGTGCAGCGAGCCAACCCGTGGTGGCTGCTGGCGGCGGTGGCGATCTGGTACAGCGGGTTCATTTTGCGCGCCGTGCGCTGGCGGCGCATGCTGGCGCTGGCCGATATCGACGCCGCCCACGGCTACGCCATCCCGACGACCCCCGGGCTGATCGAGATTTTGCTGCTGTCGTGGTTCGCCAACTGCGTGGCTCCGGCCAAGTTGGGCGACGCGTACCGCTGCTATCTCCTGAAGCAGGAGAGCCGGGCGCCGTTCAGTTCCGGGTTGGGCACGCTCATCGCCGAGCGGCTGACCGATCTCGTGGTGCTTTGTTTCGGCATGCTGGCGGTCGGGTTGGCCATCTTCCGCGGCCGGCTGCCCAGCGCGGCGTTTCATACCTTCGAGTTGGGCGGGGCGTTGCTGGCGATCGCCGCGGTCGGGCTGGGGGCGATGTGGTTTTTCCGCCACGCGCTGGAGCGGCGGGTGCCGGCGCGTTTCCAGCAGCAGTTCGGGCGGCTCCACGACGCCATTTTCAGCAGCATGCGCGAACCGTGGCTGATGATCGGGGTCAGCGTGGCGATCTGGCTGACGGAAGGGTTTCGCTTCTGGTTCGTGGCGATCTCGCTGGATGCCGGCATCCCCTTCGCGGCCGCCATGTTCATCGCCATGATGGGGTCGTTGCTGACGGCGC
>JADLCW010000133.1 GCA_020847015.1 Thermomicrobiales bacterium
CGCTGCGCGAATTTCTCTACGATCGCGTCTACACTCCGCTCAATGCGGAAGCGAATACCGAGCGCGCCCGGCACATCGTGCGCGCACTCTTCGCCTGGTTTCTGGCCGACCCGGGCCGGATGCCGGCGGAGTTCCGCGATCCGCACCGCACCGACTCGCCGGAGCGACAAGTCGCCGACTATGTGGCCAGCATGACCGACCGCTACGCGATCGACCTGTACGAACGCCTCTTCGTACCGCAAAATTGGCCGGTGTAGTTCCCGCCGCGTGTTAGCGCCGATCCGCCCGGCGTCGCCAGGTTGTCGTCGCCCCGGCGACGGGGGAAAGGACACGATGGCCAGAGACGCTGTTGCCGAGGTGCGCGAGCGCACCGACATTGTCGATCTGATCTCCGCGTATGCTCCGCTGAAGCGAGCCGGGCGCTCCTACAAGGGACTGTGCCCTTTTCATCAGGAGAAAACGCCCTCCTTCGTCGTGTTTCCCGATTCGCAGAATTTTCATTGCTTCGGCTGCGGCAAGGGCGGCGATGCATTCACGTTCTACATGGGGGTCGAGCACGTTGAGTTCCGGGAGGCGCTCACCGAGCTGGCCCGCCGCGCCGGTGTCGAGCTATCCAGTGTGCCGACAGTGGCCCCCGAAATCGACGCCCACCGCAACCGTCTGATCGAACTCAACGAACTGGCGGCCAGCTTCTACGCCAATCTGCTTCTCAACGGCGCGTCCGGCGCCGCCGGCCGGGAGGTCGTCGCGCGGCGCGGCATCTCGCCGGAGATGATCGCCCGCTTCGGGCTCGGCTTCGCGCCCGACGCGTGGGATGCGCTGCTGCGTTTTCTGAGCGAGCGCGGCATCGACCCCGCCCTCGGCCGCGAAGCCGGGTTGCTGCAGGCGCGCGACGGCGGCGGTTACTACGACCGCTTCCGCCACCGACTGCTTTTCCCGATCCGCACCCGCGAGGGGCGCACGGTCGGGTTCGGCGCGCGCGCCCTCGGCGATGCCCAACCGAAGTATCTCAACTCTCCCCAATCGGTCATCTTCGACAAGAGTGGTCTCGTCTACGCGCTGGACGTGGCGAAAGACGCTATTCGCAGCACCGACCAAGTCGTGCTGGTCGAAGGTTACATGGACGCCATCACCGCCCATCAGTTCGGCTACACCAACGTCGTGGCGGCCATGGGCACGGCAGTGACAGAGGCGCAGATCGGGTTGGTGAAACGCCTCTCGCGTCACATCGTGCTCGCGCTGGACGCCGATAGCGCCGGCCAGATGGCGACCCTACGCAGTCTGGAGGCACTGCCGGCGGCGCTGGATTCGGAAGCGATCCCGGTGGTGGCGGCATCAGCCGGGCGCGGTCCGACGCCGCAGACGATGATCGCCTGGGAACGACGACTCAACGCCGAAATTGCCATCGTGCGCTTACCGGAGGGCAAGGACCCGGACGAACTGATCCGACTGGCCCCGGATCGCTGGCCGGAGGTCGTCGCTGCGGCGCAACCGTTCCTTGATTTCTTCATTGCAGGCGTCACGAGCGGCATCGACCCCGGCAACGCTCGAGCCAAGGCGGACGCCGTGAAGCGGGTCGCCCCAGTCCTGCGCAATGTGGGCGACCGGGTCGTGCAGGCTCATTATTCGGGGGTGTTGGCGCGCCGGCTGCAACTACCGGAAGCGACGGTGTTCGCCGAAGTGCGCCGCGGCGCACAGCGCACGGCGGTCGGAGCGTCGCCGAATCCGTGGCCCCCGCCGTCAACCGGCATCCCTACTCGCGCTGCGCACGAGCACCATCTCGTGGCGCTCTTGCTGCGCTATCGCGCAACCTGCGCGGCTGTGCTGGCGGCGGTGCTCCCGGATGATCTGCACGATGCGCGCAACCGGGAACTGCTGGCGGCGCTACAGGACTCACGCATCCCGCTCGAACTGGATGCCGAAGCAATCGTGGCCGGATTGGATGATTCGGTGGCCGACCACGCCGAGCGCCTGCTGGATTCCCTGGATCAAACGCCTGCCCAGTATCCGGGACAGACCGAGCACGACGCGCGGATGGCGCTGGGGAGGCTGCGCAAAGAGCGGTACGAGGCGTTGCTGCGCGGGTTGCAGCAACAAATCGGGGCGGCGCAGGAGGCCGGTGACGCGGCCGAACTGACCGACCTGGCGCGCCAACTGGCGACCCTCGTCGCCCGCCAGGCCGATTTTCAGCCGCCGCTCAGCCCCTACTTCCGCGACAGCCGAGATGGCGCCGCCGCCGGTCGCTGAACCGACGTTCCGGTCTACGCGGCGTGATGGCGCGCCATCTGCGGATTCAGTTCGTGCGAGCGCACGGAAGCGGCTTCGTGCAAGCCGTACGGCGGACCTTGAAACTGTGCCCGTGCGCCAACACTCCAGATGGATGAAGCCGACCGCACGCGGATTGTTGCCGCAGCGCGTCGAGAAGGATCGGGATGATGGATGAGATCACCCGGGGACAGCGCAGATTCGATATCGGAACCGCGGTAATCGACGCCAACGGCGAGCGCATCGGACATGTCACCGGCATCCACGATGGGTGGATTCAGGTGACGCCCGGGTTGTTGACCCCGCTCGCCTGGCAGGTGCCGCGCTGCGATATCGCGGTGGACGGCGAGCATGCAATCGTGCTGAGCGTCGATAAGGACGCGCTCACCCCGGTGATCGAAGGGTTCGTCGGTCTGGCGCCAACCGGCGAAGAAGTTCCGCTCGCCGGCGAAGCGGCGGGCGAGGGATCGCGCTGCGAGGAGGCTGGCTGAATGTCAGGAGCCGGACGCTGACTGCGCGGCGCTCAGGTTCCATCGCGACTGTCGGCATTCTCCAGTGATTGACCGCTGCTCTCCCCGTCCTCAACCGGAACCTCGCCGAAGGTGAGCCCGGCCGCTGGCCCGACATTGTCCGTTCCCGTCCCGGCCGGAGCCATCCCACCGTGGCTGGGCAGTCCGAGCGCGGTGACCTCCGCCGGAGTCATTGGATCGAGCGCATCTTTTTGCACGCGCAACGTGACCGTAGAGCCGTCGAACGAAAAGACGGCGCGAAACGGCGCGCGGTAGGCGGTCGGCGGATCGCCCTCGGCGACGATCGCTATGTAATGCGGATAGACGGCATGGATCGCGCCAACCAAGTCGCCATCGGTGTCGACGACTGCAACTCCGGCGGGCAGATACGGACGGGAGGCTGCGTCATCCATCGTGCTGATCTCCTCGGTGCGGCCGCGGGCCGCCGGGTGGGGGCTCAGGCGCAAGCGGCGATCGTCGGACGGCGGCTTCGGCCGGTGGACATCCTCCCGCTGCCGGTCGAGCGTCATCATCCACTCCGCAAGCAGCTTGCCGGCCCTCGCTCGGGGGTCGGCACATCCTTCGTGCGTTAGTAGTCGCCTCAGGTGCAATACGCGCAATTCTGGCGGGATGCGCGTCCGATTCCCGCGTTCAGCGATCTGGTGGCGATTGTTGACCTGGCTCGCCCCACGAGGCGCGGACGTAAACCCGCGCGAGACCGCCTGAAACCCGCGGCGCGCTCCTGACGGATGCCGCGCTCACTCGCAGATCGTACCGAGCGCTGCAATACGTTGCCGCGTATCCAGCATGGCGGGCCGGATCGCATAATTGCCATAGTATGATCTATGCTAGCGGGTGACGGGTTGTCTCGATTGCGGAGTCGGTCCGCAGCGAGTCGCCACTCGGGTGCGCCAATGCGGCGCAATACTGCGTTCGTCTCACAGGAGGAGTACCCCGCCATGAAGAAGCTTGTCGCCGCAGCTCTCCTTGCCGTCGCGCTACTCGGCCCGGTAGCCGCGGGGTCGGTCGGGGCGCAATCGGTCGGGGCGAACGAGGATGTCTGGTACACCCAGATCAGTGGGCCATCGGACCAGCCATCGGCGTCCTCGTCAGGTGGAACCGCGCTGGGCGCGGTGCTGATGGCCAAGGGACAGGCCAAGGCGGCCGCCGTCCAGGCGAAGGCCGCAGCGCTTCGCGCGGCCGTCGGCGCCTAGCAAGCATCGCCACCCGGGCGCTCGGGGCTATTGGCAATCGCCCCGAGCGCCCGAGCATCGTTTCACAGGCCGCAAAATTAGCCCGTCAGCCCTACGGCGCCTCGGAGCGTGTTGGATAGCCGCTCGTCGTCCTCCGGCAGCACCGTTCGCAGATCGAACAGCAAACGATCTCGCTCGATCCGCCCGTAGACGCCCGGCGTTCCCAATCGGAGCCGGCGAGCGGTCGCTTCCAGATTGCGCCCCGGAATCGCCTCCGCGTCGACGGCGATTGCCCAACTCGGCAGTGTCTCCCCCGGCAACGAGCCGCCGCCGATCGTCGATGCGGTCACGACTGGATGCGCGTTGATCCCAGCCGCGGTCAGATCGGCCACGATCTGCTCGACTCGCCCGCGCAAATCCTCCGGTCGCGCGGCGATCGCACGCCAAATCGGGATCTTCTCCACCGCCTCGCCTCGCGCGTAGTGACGCAGCGTCGCGGCCAAACCGGCCAGACTCGTTTTGTCGGCACGAACGGCGCGAGCCAGCGGATGGCGGGCGATGCGTGCAACCCATTCCGCGCGCCCGGCGATGATGCCGGCCTGCGGCCCGCCCAGGAGTTTATCGCCGCTGATGGTCGCCACATCGACTCCCGCCGCGATCGATTCGGGCAGGGTCGGTTCCGGGGCCAGCCCGAAGGGCCGCGTATCGAACAACGCGCCGCTGCCGAGATCTTCCAGCAACAAAACGCCGCGCGCATGTGCGAGATCGACCAACTCGGCCAGCGTCGGCGCGTGCGTGAAACCGACCATCCGGAAGTTGCTGGGGTGCGCCTTCAAATAGGCTGCGGTGCGCTCGTCGGTGGCCTCGGCGTAGTCATGAGCGTAGGTGCGATTTGTCGTACCCACCTCGACCAGCGTGGCGCCGCTTTGCCGCAGCACATCCGGAATGCGAAATCCGCCGCCAATCTCAACAGCCTCGCCTCGCGAAACGATGACACCGCGCCCGGCGGCGAGCGTCGAAAGCGTCAGCAGCACGGCTGCCGCGCAATTGTTGACCACCAGCGTGGCTTCGGCGCCGGTCAGCGCCTGCATCAGCGCCGCGATGTCGCGTCCGCGTCCGCCGCGCTCGTTCGTCTCCGGCTCAAGTTCCAGCGGAACCGGATTGGCGGCTGCGCGCGCCATCGCCTCGGCGGTTTCATCGGACACCGGGGCTCGCCCGAGGTTGGTGTGGATGACGACGCCGGTAGCATTGAGCAGCGGCGACAACCGAAGGTGTTCCAGATTCAACACGGCAGCCAGCGTCCGGGTGGAAACGTCCGCTCGCATGGGGTGCTGGCCGACAGCGATGGCGGCGCGTTCGATCGCGAGCGCATGCTGCACGGCCGCCGTCAGCGTCGGCTCGGCGAGTGAGCTACCGGCATCGCGCGCGGCCGCCACGAGCGCGGTGACGGAGGGCAACACGGCGAAGGGGTTGCGCCGCTCGCCCTCCGCGGACGAGGCGGGGGCGGTGTGGTCGGGAGGCATGGCGGCGTCCTTCGTCGGGCGAAAAAAAGGAGCGGCCGAAGCCGCCCCAAAAAAGGTCGGGGAGAGAGGATTCGAACCTCCGACCTCAGCGTCCCGAACGCTGCGCGCTAACCGGGCTGCGCTACTCCCCGAACACCGGGGAACGATAGCATAGGAAATGATCGCGCGGCAACGCCCGGACTACGGCATCGCTCGCAAAATCATCGCCGTAGACTTCTCTCGCGACGGCGCCTAGAATGCAGCCGCCACTCCGTGACCGAAGGGTGTTCGCCCGTGGATCGCGGGGAGATGGAGTTGTCCGCGCTGCGGGCACGGACGCCGAAGGAGAAACCGGGATGAACCATCATCAGGTCGGCCAACGCTGGTCCCGCCGCACCGTGCTCAAGTCTGTTGGAGCCGCCGCGCTTGGATCCGCTGTCGCACCATGGGTCGCGGGGGCTGCCCAAACCCCACCCGCCGAGAAGATCGGCGGCACGCTCAACATCCTTGTCCAAGCAGGTTACAACGAACCCCGCATCATCCAGCCTTTTGAGGAGATGTACGGGGTCAAAGTCAACTCCAAAGTCTTCCCGAGTTCCGACGAGATGTTTGCCATGTTGCAGGCGTCCAAGCCAGGCGACTGGGACGTCACGTCACCAGACACCCCGTGGATCGCCAAGCTGCAGCAGGCGGATTTACTGGAGCCGCTCGACCCAGCCGACTACCCGATCCAGGACCAATACGAACGGTGGCAGAAATTCGACCAACTTTTCGTTGACGGAAAGCAGTACGGGATCGTCAGCCGGTGGGGACTCTACGCCATCGTTTACAACAGTAAATATGTCACGGAAGAAGAGGCCCAGACCATCGGCGTCATGTACGATCCAAAGTTCAAAGGCAAGGTCGTTCTCTTTGACTGGTATCTGCCCAACATGGGCATGATCGGTCGCTATGTCGGCATCGACCAGCCCTACGACGCCACCGGCGAGGAGTTCGAAAAGATCAAGGAGAAGACATTCGAACTGCGACCGCAGGTGGGCGTCATCGCCGCCACCAATACCGACACCATTCAGGCTATCGCCAATGAGAGCGGCTATCTGAGCTTCGGCGGCGAGTGGCTGCAGCTGCTCTTGAAGGAGGAGGGGCATCCCATCGAGCTGGCCATTCCCAAGGAGGGAGGCGTCAGTTGGACCGAAGCGCTGGTGCAGCTCAAGGACTCGCAGAACCCGGCTGCGGCCAAGGCGTTCATGCAGTACCTGCTCTCACCCGAGCCGCAAGCCAAGCTCGCATGGGCCGATGCCTTCCACGCCACCGTGCCCAACAAGCTGGCTGTGGAATACCTGACGCCAGAACAGGCGCAGGCGCTGCGAATGGACGACCCCAAGAAGATCGACGCGATTCTCGCCAACATCGCCATCCGCAAACTGCCGGCCGACGAGCAACCGTGGATCGATGCCTGGGACGAATTCAAGAGCATGTAGTCGCCGGGGAGGCGTCGATTTCGTGAGTACTCGGGCAATCGAGGTGCGGGGGCTCGTCAAGAAATTTGGTGGTGTCGCCGCTGTCGATCATGTCGATCTTACCGTGGAGCGCGGCGAATTCCTCAGCCTGCTCGGCCCCAGCGGCTGCGGGAAAACGACGACCTTGCGCATGATCGGCGGGCTGGAGAGTCCGACTGAGGGGTCGATTCATATTGGAGGGCGGGATGTCTCGGGCGTCTCGCCCAACCGGCGGCCAACCAGCATGGTCTTCCAGGACTACGCGCTCTTCCCCCACATGAGCGTGGCGGACAACATTGCCTTCGGCCTAAAGATGCGCGGCATCGCGCTCGCAGAACGGCGGCGACGTGCGGAGGAGATGCTGGAGGTGGTGAATCTGGCTGGCTTTGGCGCCCGAAAGCCAGCCCAGCTCAGCGGCGGTCAGCGGCAGCGAGTGGCGTTGGCTCGCTCCCTCGTCGTCGAGCCGGACGTCCTGCTGCTTGACGAGCCCCTTGGCGCGCTCGACGCGCTGATCCGCCGCCAGATGCAAAGTGAGTTGCATCGCCTGCAGCGCCGCCTCGGGCTGACGTTCATGTACGTTACTCACGATCAGGAAGAGGCCATGGCGATGAGCGACCGCATCGTCGTCATGCACGGTGGACGCATCGCACAAGAGGGTGTGCCGGAAGACGTGTATCGCCGGCCGCGCTCCGAGTTCGTGGCGCGCTTCTTGGGCGAGTGCAATCTCATTCCCACCACCATCGTCAAACGCGAAGCACCGGCGATCGTGGCAGAGAATGCGCTCGTTGGTCGCTTCAGCGTGCCGGCGACGCGGGTCGCCTCTGGTCTCGGCCCCGGCGATCGCGCCTTGGCCGCCATTCGGCCGGAAGATATACGACTGGGCGATCTCCCCGGCTCTATCCCGGGCAAGGTCGTTGAGCGATCGTACCTGGGAGCACGCACCCGCTACGTCATTGATGTCGGCGGCGCGACCATCGTTGCCGCCGAGCAAAGCTCAGGCGCGACGGTGGGCGAGGAAGTCGGCATCTGGTGGCCTGAGGACGCGGTGAGCCTCGTCACTCCTGACTCGGGCAGCACGCCTGCTGGCGAGACTCGGCGGTGAGCGCGACCCGCTCCTCCGCCACTCGCAACTGGTCGTGGTTGGGTTTGGCGCCGCTTTCTCTCTGGCAAGGAATATTTTATTTCGTTCCAGCTGTATTGCTTTTTCTCACCAGCTTTTGGGTGCTGGAACGTTACAGCATCGTCATGAACTGGACGCTGGCGAATTACCAGCAGGTATTTGCGAAGCGCATTTACCTCGATGCCTATCTCACATCGCTCTGGATCTCGGTCTCGACCGTGGTCATCTGCATACTGTTAGCCTACCCTGCCGCCTATGCCGTGGCCTTCGTCGTGCCGCGGCGTTGGCAGCGCGCCTGCATGATCGCCATGATCATTCCCTTTTGGACCAACTACCTGGTGCGGGCCTACGCGTGGCAGCTCGTGCTCTCCAATAACGGACTTCTCAACTACACGCTGCTGCGGCTCGGATTGCGCGAAGAACCGCTGCCGATTCTCTACACTCATGTGGCTACCCGTATCGGCCTGGTTCACTTCCTGGTGGTGTTGCTCACGCTGGCGCTCTACGCTCGGATGGAGTCGATCGATCGCAGCTTGCTGGAAGCGGCGCGTGACCTGGGAGCCAGCCGAATCCGCGCATTCGTTGAAGTGGTGCTGCCGCTAACGCGAGGGGCGCTGGTGACCGGGGTGATGTTTATCTTCGTGCTCGCATTCGCCGACTACGTCTCTCCGGCAATTCTTGGCGGTCAGACGCGGCGGGTCTTCCCGCAGTTGGTCGTCGACGCGATTCAAAGCGATGTCAACTATCCGCTTGCCGCTGCCTTCGCCACCGTGATGGTGGCGACCATCCTTGTCGTTATCGGACTCCTGAGTCGGATGCAGTCGAGCGGCGAGATCGAGTCATGAGCGACTCTTCACGGCGAGCGCCTGGCGGGCGACCCGGCAACACGATACTCGTCGTCTATCTCGTATTTTTCTTCGCCTTTCTCTTTCTACCCATCCTCATGGCTGTTGAGTCATCATTCAATGCCGACCGTTTCGTTGGGCTCCCTTGGAAGGGATTCACTCTGGCATGGTACCGCGGCGTCCTTGAGACGCCCGACCTGCTGCCGTCATTGCAGCGCAGCGTCATCGTGGGGCTGGCGGTGGCCACCACCAGCGTGACACTGGGTTTTCTCGGCGCCTACGCGCTGACGCGCGTCTCCTTCCCCGGTAAAGATGCCTATGTGATGGCGGTGATCTCGCCGATCGCTGTCCCGTGGGTGCTGCTTGGGCTTGGTTTTGTCATCTACTTCGATAGCATCGGCATTCCCCGCTCACTATGGGCCGTGTGGATTAGCCACACGGTCTTCGCTGCCCCACTGGCGCTGGTGCTTATCAGGACGCGCATCGCCGCTATCCCGCCCAGCTATCAAGCCGCCGCGCGTGACCTCGGCGCCTCGCCGCTGCGGGCGATTATCGAAGTCGTGCTGCCGCTTTCTGCCCCGGCGCTCATCGCGGCGTTCCTGGTCACGTTCACACTCTCCTTCGACGAGTTCATTCTTGCCTGGTTCGTCTCGGGGTTTGACATCACGCTGCCGGTCCAGATTTGGACCATGATCCGGACGGGATTGACCCCGACGGTCAGCGCCATTGGCGTCATCATTTTCGCCATATCGATCAGCTTAACCGTGGCGTCAGAGCTGTTGCTGCAACGGCACAGCAATACGTAGGGAGAAAGCTTCGTGCCAAGAGATC
>JADLCW010000134.1 GCA_020847015.1 Thermomicrobiales bacterium
CCCGCGCGCATGGTTCGGTCATCCTGGGGGCGAGCGGTCAGCACCTGATGACCGATGTCTGGACATCAGTGGGGGCTGTTGCCGGCGTGCTGCTGGCGCAGTGGACCGGATTCCTCCGAATCGACCCCATCGTCGCCCTGTTGATCGCCGCGCTCATCGTACGCACCGGGTTCGGCATCGTGCGCGACGCTATTCAAGGGTTGCTCGACACCGCTCTGCCCACCACGACCGAGAGTGAGCTGCGCGCCATCATCGAGCGCGAACTGCCGCCGGGGACGACCTATCACGCGCTGCGCACCCGCGCCTCCGGCGCGCACCAGTTCGCCGATTTTCACCTGCTGGTGCCGGGCCGCGACACGGTGGCGCAAGCCCACGACCTGGCGAACCGGATCGAGCGCGCGATCGACGCCCACTTCCCCGGTCTGGAGGCGACCATCCATCTGGAGCCGATCGAAGATCCGGCGGCCTGGACCGACAGCGTACTGGTTTCCATCGAACGCGCAGAGGGGTTGGCGCCGGTCGAAGATCCGCCGGGATAGGGAATCGTGCATCTCGCGCGTCGGCGACGCCTCAGCCGCCGACACGCGCCTCTTCGAGATCGATGTCCCGCCCGACACGTCGCAGCACCTGGTCGCTGATTTCCCCCTCGTCGCGCAGCCGCACCACGGCCTCCCGCTCGGCCCGGAGCACCTCCTGCCGCAGCCGGCGCTCGCTGGCGACATGACCTGCCGCCTGCTCCCGATGCGCTCCGAGATCCGCCAGCAGCGCCGCCTCGTGTTCGAAGCGCTCCCGCAGCGTGGCGATCGCATGCGCCGGCCAGGAGCCGTCGCCCGCGATGGCGTCCAGCCGGCCGAGCGCCGCTGCCGCCGCCGCCTGCCGCGCCAGCACCTCCTCGCGAATCTCGACGCCGTCTCCCGCAACGCCCAGCCGCCGGATCAGCAGCGGCAACGTCAACCCTTGGCCGACCAGAGTCGTCACGATGACGGCGAAGGCGAGGAAAACGATCTCCGCCCGAAACGGGAACGGCGCTCCGCCGTTCGTCAGCAAGGGCACCGAGAGCGCCGCCGCCAGCGTGCTGCCGCCGCGCAACCCGGCCCACGACACCACCGCGGCTCCTCGCCAACTGTCTCGCGGCTCCGCCCCGGCAACGCGCCGGCGCGCCAGCGGAGCATCCACGGTCACCGCCACCCAGACGATCCGGGTGAGCACGACCGCCAGCGTGACCGCTGCCGCCGCGCCGAGAATGCCGGTCGACTCGACGCCCTGGAGCGCGTCCCAGATCGGCCGCAACTGGAGTCCGACCAGAATGAAGAGCAACCCGTTGAGCGCGAAGATGACGACATCCCACACCGCGCGCGTTTCGAGCCGGGTCTGCGCGTCTTCGATGGCCGATTCGCGCCGCCCGACATACAACCCGGCGACGACGACCGCCAGAATGCCCGAGGCTCCGATGCGGTCGGCGGAGAGAAAGGCCGCGTAGGGGGTGATGATGCTGACGATGGTGGTGATGCGGGGATCGCCGGAGTGACCGCGCGCCGCCGCAGTCAGCCAGCCGACAACCCAGCCGGTCGCCAGCGCGCCGCCGACGGCGAGCGCGAGATCCGCGCCGCCGGTGCGGGGCGAGAATACGCCGCTTGCCGTCGCCACCACGGCGAGCCGGAACGAGGTCAGGGATACGGCGTCGTTGACGAGACTCTCCCCTTCCATCAGGGTCACGATGCGGCGCGGCAAGTTGGTTTGCCGGGCGATGGCGACCACCGCCGTGGTGTCGGTGCTGGAGACGACGGCTCCCAGCACGAAGGCCGGTCCCCAGGTCATGCCGACCGTCAGATGAGCGACCACCGCCACGACGATCGCGGTGACGACCACCAGCCCGACCGCCAGCGACAAGATCGGGGCCGCATTGGCGGAAAAATCTCGCCATGACGTGAAGAAACCGGCGGCGAATACGAGCGGCGGCACGAACAGGAGGAACACCACATCGGGGGCGATCCGCACCGGCGGCAGCCCCGGGATGAACCCGAGCGCCGCGCCGCCGATCACCAGCAAGATCGGGTAGGGGACGTTCAGCCGCGCCGCCAGCGCCGCCACCGCCACCAGCAGCGCGAGGATGAGTTCGACATCGTTCATGGGCGTTTGGCCCTCGCGCGGCTGGGCGCCCACCCGTCCGTCCGTCCCGCGGGAGACCGCCCCGGTCGGCCGCGGGGGCGAGGCGCGGTCAACCGCGCGGACGGCTGGCCGGTTCCCGCGGCGCGCTCCCATCATCGCACGCGCGGTCTTGGCCACGGTGCGGCGCTGGTCGCCGATGCGCGAACGCGAGCGCGCGGCTTAGCCGATATGGATCGCGGGACGCCGGTCCGGGTTCGGCTCGGCTTGGCGCAGCACCTCGTGGGTGACCGGGGCGATGTCGCCCTCGCCAAACAAGATGAAGCGCGCCAGATACTTGAGCGGATTGCCCTCCGACCAGCCAAAGTAGGCGTGCGGGCGCTTGCCGGTGCGATCCCGAATCGCCAGCAGCACGGCGGCGATGGCGTTGGGAGCCGAGGCCGCCTCCACCTCCAGCACCCGGAAACCGCCGATCTCCTCGCCC
>JADLCW010000135.1 GCA_020847015.1 Thermomicrobiales bacterium
AGCTTGCCCTGCCACCACACCAGCAACCGCTCCAGCATGGCGATGGAGCCTTGGCCGTGCGGACTCTCCCGCGCCACCCGCCGGTACACCGGCAACGCGCCGCCCAGGGTCAGCAGCACCAGCACCAGGGTGGCCAGCGGCGAGAGCAACCCGGCGGCCAGCGCGGCGATGCCGGGCTGGTAACCCAGGGTCGAGAAATAATCGAGTCCGGTCAGACACATCACTCGCCACCACGGCTGGGTGGGATGCTCGTGCTCGTGCTCGAATGGGCCTTCCGGTTGCGGCGCCGGCTCCGTGCCCGCTTCCGCCCCCTCCAGCAACCAGTGCTCGAGCGCCCCTTCGTGATGCGGCAGCCGGTGCGGCGCAACGCGCGTCGATGAACTCATGGGCAGCCCCGTCCAAATACCGGCGGACAGTGGCGCAAGACACAGGCCGAGGACGAGTCACAAGGCGCGAGTCACGAGGAGGACGGCACGCGGATTGGCCAAGTGCGCGTCCCTCGCCATCATTGCGCTCCCAACTCGTAATGCGTGACTCGTTTTCACCTATAGAACACGAGCAATGTCGCCAGGAAGACGATGCCGAGTTGAAGCGGCCAGTAGATCAGTTGCGGAAAGAGATTGTGCCGATACTCCAGCAGTCGCACATTGACCGGGGAGGCGACAAGAATCGCATTGAGCGCCGTCAGCACCAGCAGGAAATACAGGATCATCGGCACCACTTCCAGGAAGACAGGCTGCTGCGTCTCCAGCGTCGTCCGAATCTGGTTGTGCTTGATGATGACGCCGAACAGCAGCGCGCTGACCGAAGCCAACACTCCGGCGGTGGTCAGCCCGAAGCGCCCTTTGAGCGTCTCGTCGCCGGTGGTCAGGATGAGCAGGCCGAAGATCAACAACGCCACGGTGCCGCCATAGATGAGGTGGTCGGTCAATGGGCCGATTGCCTGCCGCTTGAGCACGAAATTGAAATACAACTCCGGGAACTGGTCGCCGGACGCGCCCGGGGTGACCCCGAAGTCGCTATCGTAGGAGTTCAATCGGTAGCTGAACCCGGAATAGACCGGGCTCCAACCGGTGTAAACGAATTGATCCTCCACACCCGGCAGTGTGGTGGGCGTAATGTCGAAGTAGGCGTCGAAGTCGGGAATCAGAATTACGCCGCGGTTGAAATCACGGTGCCACAATCGCAGCCAAACATTTTGTCGGTCGAACGGGTATTTTCGATAGTCGAAATACTGGCGCAGCGTAGCCGAAAAGTACCAGCCGATGGTTTCGCCATCGGCGTCGGTTTTCTGGTACGCCTTCGTCGACGAATAGGCTTCGGCGACCGCCTCCGGCAGCACGAAACCACGCTCCACGTCGTCGGGCACGCTCTTGTCGTAGCGCTGCCAGACATACCCCGAAACCTGGACGTTGACAGCGCTGCGAAACTCGACCGACTGAATCATGACTCCGGTCGGGATGCGAATCGGCTCACTGACCCCAGGGGAGGGCGGCGGGAGGTGCGTATCGAGGTAGGTCTCCACCTGGGCAGCATTGGTCACCGGGACGCCAACCCATGAGGTGAAGCGAACCGCAGTGTTGATAAGCAGCCAGACGGTGGCGATCCCCAGCAGCAGCGCCACCGACCAGACGGCCGAGGTAGCGAGCTGGCGGTAAGCATTGCCCAATTCCGGCCGCAATATCGCCGCCGAAACACCCATCACCAGCAGGATCGCTCCAGCCACCGTCCAGACCCAGTCGCGGTCGTCCAGCAGCGGCGCACGTAACGAGTCGGCCGCCACCACGAGGCGCAGCGAAGAAACGATCAGCACCAGCCCGACCAGCGCCAGCACGACCGCACCCCAGCGCATGATGGCGAACCAGGGTTCCGGCATCGGCACGCCGGGAACGTTCAGCCCGGTTTCCAGCACGGGCGCCGGTTGCGCGCCCATCCCCGGGGCCGTGGCCTCGTCATTGGGGTCGGTGTCTGCCGCTCGTGCCTCCGTCGTCTGCGACATATATTCGAGTCGGCCTACCTCGGTCTCGCCGGGTCAGGCGCGCATTATGCCGCTCAGAGTTTGACGCGGCGAATCGAAACCACCCAGCGAACCGACCTCGCCCTGGTCCGGTCAAGCAACAGATGACGATCGCAGCCGATCGCTCATCAGACCGCTCCTCCTGATGCAAGCCCCGATGCGGCGTCCGCCCATGCTTCACGAGCGGCGACCGCGGCACAAACAATCCGCCCCCATCGACGCCGAACAACCAGACGTTCAATCCTCACGCTCCCCGTTCCGATCTGCTCCCTCACCGTTCCCCGGCGCGCACCGTGCCGCTACACTGCGCCAACGGCGGCGTGAGGAGGCGGACAATGCGGGCGTGGCGCGAAGGGTTCGATGCTGAGCAGTGGCGGCGACGGGTGCGGGTCGCGCTGAAACAGGAGCCGGCCGATCTGGTGCTGGCTGACGGAGCGGTCGTCGATGTCTTTTCGGAAACGCTGTTCCAAGCCGACGTGGCGATCGTTGACGGGGTCGTCGCCGGCATTGGCGATTACCCGGCGGCCCGGGAGCGTATCGACTGCGCCGGCGCGATTGTAGCGCCCGCGTTCATCGACGCCCACGTCCACACCGAAAGCTCGCTTCTCTGGATCACCCAATTCGCGGCTGCGGTCGTGCCGCATGGCACGGGAATGATCGTCACCGATCCTCACGAGATCGCCAATGTCGCCGGCTTGCCGGGCATCGACGCAGTGCGGCGAGCCGTCGCCGGAGCGCCGCTCGACGTTCGCTTCACCGTGCCCTCCTGCGTCCCGGCCAGTCCGCTCGAGTCGCCGGGAGCAGAGTTCGGACCGGCGGAGATCGCCGCCGCGCTGAAATGGCCGGAAAGCGTTGGGTTGGGGGAATTGATGAATTTCCCCGGCGTGCTGGCTGGCGATCAGGGCATCGCCGCCGAACTGGCGGTCGCCGCCGGCAGCGCCATCGACGGTCATGCGCCGGGGTTGCGTGGACCGGCGTTGCAAGGGTACGTCGCCTCCGGTCCCGGCTCCGATCATGAATCGACGGCGCTCGCAGAAGCGCGAGAGAAGCTGCGTGCCGGTCTGATGGTGATGATCCGCGAAGGCTCCTCGGCGCGGAATCTGCGCGCGTTGCTGCCGCTCGCCGCCAACCCCGTCACCGCCGCGCGCGTCTGCTTTTGCTCCGACGATCGCGACGCCCACACGCTCGCCCAGAACGGTCACATGGACGCGCTGCTACGACTGGCCATTGCCGAAGGATTGGACCCGCTGCGGGCAATCCGGCTCGCCACCTTCAACGCCGCCAACTACTGGCGACTCGACGGCCACGGTGCGGTCGCCCCAGGGTACACGGCCAACCTCGTGCTGCTGCGCGATTTGCCGACCATGGAAGTCGCGGCCACGATCCATCGCGGCGTCATCGTCGCCCGCGATGGTCAACTGGTGACGCCGCCGCCGGAACTCCGCGAGATTCCCGCCCCGCTACGCAACACGGTTCGCCTGGCCCCCCTCGGCGCGAGCGATCTGCGCCTGGATCCAGCCGACGCGGCTCGGGCCGTACAAGCGATCCCCGGTGAGATCGCGACCGATCTGGTCGCGGTGGAACCGGCGGTGCGTGGCGGGGCGGCGGTCGCTGCCCCCGAACGCGATCTGCTGAAGCTGGTCTGCGTGGAGCGGCACCGTGCCACCGGTCGCGTCGGCATCGGCTACGTGCGCGGCTTTGGGCTGCGGCGGGGCGCGCTGGCCAGCACCATCGCTCACGATGCCCACAATATCGTGGCGGTCGGCGCCGACGACGTTGATATCCTGGCTGCTGTCGCCGCTGTCGCCGAGAGTCAGGGCGGGCTGGCGGTCGTCGCCGAAGGGCGGGTGCTGGCCCATCTCCCTCTGCCCATCGGCGGGCTGCTCTCGGACCGGCCGCTCGCCGAGGTGGCGGCCGCCTACGAAACGCTGGAAGCGACCGCCCGCGCGCTCGGCAGCGACCTGCCGTCGCCATTCGGATTATTGGCCTTCATGGCGCTTTCCGTGATCCCCAAGGCGCGCGTCACCGATCGCGGGCTCATCACGGTCGGGTGATCAGGTCGCCAGCGGCACGCGCGCGAGATCGACGATTTCAGCGCGATCGATTTCGCCGCCCGGAGCGAAGAAGCCCATCGCCAATTGGGCTTCGTCCGCGCGTGCGGCATCACTCCGGTTTGGGTCGCGTAGGACGCTGTATCCAATTTCACCGAGATCCTGCACGATGCGCTCGTAGCGATAGTAGATCAGCGCCTCGGGATCGACCACGACCGGTCCGTAGCCGGCGAAAAAGCGAGTTTCCTCGCGAGGCTCGATCCGGCGGGCGATAACCGAACCGATGGTGAACAGCAAGTCGCGCTCACGCGGAGCCAACAGTGGCCCGTCCCAGTCGATGAGGCGAATCTGGCCATCGTCGCCGACGAGAATGTTGGCGGCGTGGATATCGCCGTGGCAAAGCACGCGTTCGAATCGTCGCATCTGCAGCGCCCGTCCCAGATCCTCAACATGCGCCAGCATTGCGCGGGTTCGCTTCTCCGCCCCGCGCAGAAAACCGGCGAATTGTGCTGCGGCCGGGCTATCCACCACCAACCCGGCAGTTCGGGCATGATCCAACACGCGGCGCACTGCGATCGCCGCTGGCAGCGCGAAATCTTCCGCCGGCAACAACCCGCGAAAATGCTCCGCCAGGTCGCTGTCGTGGATGGCCCGCAGCGTTGCTCCGAATGTGCGCCATTGCTCGCCGCTGAGACCGGCAGCCGCGGCGTTCCGGCCAGGAACGAAGGGATAGAGCGCCATCGCGGAGCCTGCTGGGGCATCGAGCGGAGCCGAGAGGTCGCCTGTCAGCGCACGGAGCGGGGCGAGCACGCGATCGATCCCTCGATCGATCGCAGCCCGGGGCACGCGCAGACTGGCCGCATCGAATGGACCGAAGTGCACCTTGAGGAAATATTCCTCGCCATCGCTCGCCACGATCCGATAGATCGCCGCCTGAAAATCGAATCCGACCGGCCAGGAGACGATTGATTCGGCGCGTAGACCGTATCCCGCCGCCAACGCGGCGGCGATGACGTTTTCGTTCAGCCCCGGGTCTTCCCGCACCGAATCTCCCACGACCCCGCGCCTCTCCGGCCGGCAGCTAGAGCTCCTGCCCGGCCGATCGCAGCACGATCTCGTTGAGCGCCATGCGCTTCGGCTGGCGTAGAGCGAATCCGACGACGCGGGCAATATCGGTGTCGCTGAGCGGCGTCACCGTTTCGAAGAGCGTCTGAGCGAAGATGTTGGCGCGCGCCAGCACTGTGTCGACCACCCCAGGTTCGATCAGCGTGACCCGCACTCCCTTGCCCGCCGTCTCCTTGCGCAGCGCGTGACCCAGCCCGACCACCGCCCATTTGCTGGCGATGTAGATCGGTTCCCCGATGTACGACTCGCGGCCGGAAACCGAGGCGATGAGGATGATGTGACCATCGCCTTGCTCCAGCATCGTCGGCAGCACCGAGCGGGCGGTGAGCGCCACGCCCAGCACGTTGACCTCCAGTACGAAGCGCCATCGTTCCGGGTCGCCGTCGGCGATGGAGCCGGTGTCGCCTACGCCCGCATTGGCGACGGCGAAATCGACCCGGCCGTAGCGCTCCAGGCACGCATCGCGCACACGCGCCAGCGACGTCGCGTCGCGCACGTCCGCGGCCACCGCGAACGCCTCGCCGCCATTGGCGGCGATCTCGTCCAGCACGTCGGCGCACGCTTCCACCGAGAGATCGGCGATGACGACCCGCGCACCCAGGCGGGTCAGTTCGCGCGCCGTCGCCGCGCCGATGCCGCGCCCACCGCCGGTGACGATGCCCGCTGCCCCATCCAGTCGTTCCCGTGTTCCTTCCACGCCCATCCTCCCCCAACTACTGTCCCGGTCGCTCTGCAACCGTTTACCACACCCACGCAAGATCGGCAGGGCAGCGTCGAGCGACGGTCCAAGCGGCTGCTCCAAGTCGAGTGCGGCCCGCTCTGGCCAAGCGCCCATCGCCAGCACCCGAGCGACATCAAGTCTCAGGAGCCTCCACCGGCTGAGAGCCTCGATCCCGTCCCATTTCGCGATCCGGAAGCTGGAAGAGATTCTTCGCTTTTGTGCAATCCGTCCGGTTGCCGCGAGTCGATCGCCTGATCGCACCATTGCAAGCCGATCGGGGCGTCACCGCTGCCTAGCGCAGCAGCACCGGCTCGTGGTCGATACGGATGCGGAACAGCGCGTACGGTTTCTGACGCAAGTCATGCCCGGCGTGGTACCGCCCTTGCCGATGCAACTGGTTGGCGATCGCGTACAGGTAGCCATTGCTGGCGACCGCCAGCGAATCCGGCCAGAGCAGACGCGGGTCCTTGACGAGCGTCTCCCAGATGCCGTTCGCGCCGCGCCGAAGAATGGCGTTCTGCTCGTAGTTGGTCGCGTAGATGCCGCCGTCGTCATCGGATTCGAGACCGTCGCCACCGCCGCCCTTGTCGCCCTCGGCGATGAGGGTGGCGGCGACGGCAGCATCATCGAACCCCCGGTCGACGAGCGCCTCGGCCAACACGCTGTGCAGGTAGCGGCTGCCAAGTGGAGAGTAATAAATGCGTTGTCCATGCTCGGAGATGGCGATGCCATCGACGCCGCCGACGGCGCCCGGCCCCACCTCGCCGTCAGCATGCCGGCGCAAGAACGGGCGTCCTTCCACAATCGGCATGAAGGCGACCAGCGGCTCGGCCTTGGTGGTCGGGTGGTCGTTGAGACGCCGCCAGCTCTCGCCGCTCGCCAGATCCACCACGATGATGGCGTTCGGACCTCGCGCGGACGAGTCGGTGATATAGGCCGTGCCCCGGCTGCCGCGCCCAAGATCGAACCGCACGTCATTCAGGTAGCTGGTGGGCAGAGCGACATCCGTCGGGAAGAGGATCGTGCGCGTGACCGAATTGCTGGCGAGATTCACGCACACCAGTTTCGGTCCGCCGTGTTCGGTGTCCATGTGAAGCGGGCTGCCGGTATCGAGCATCCAGAGTCGATCCTCCGGGTCGATGACGACGCTTTGAACCGATACGAGATGGTTCTGGTCGTTCAGCAGCCCTTCGCGATTGATCTCCGCATTCGGAAACGGAACCTCCCGTCCGTCGCGCAATTCGGCGACGGAGAAGTCCACCGGGTCGCCCCAGCGAGGATAGTTGACGAAGATGCGGCCCTGATGCGAGACGGCGATCCCGGTCGGCATGGCGCCATAAAAGGCAAATACCTGCTCCAGTTCGCCAATCGGTCGTTCGGCCGGCGGGCTTCCCGCGCGTTCGCTCATAGGTGGTGGCTCCCCGCGTACGGCGACAGGTCGGAAGGGGCGCGGCGGACGCCGAGACGCCGCGGCTTCGGCCTATCCGCGCAGTGCGTATGCCAGTAGGACGGCCCGCGGCGGCGAACCGGCGTCTACGTGTGCGATCGGATACAGATCTCACCGTCGCCCGCGCCGATCGCGACTGCTCTACACTGCCGCGCATGAGTGATACGACCGGTTTCTCTGCCGATGATCGCGCATTGCGCGCCGCTCCAATCAGCCCGGATGGTTTGCCCGCCGGCGCCTACGACGTCATCGTCGTTGGCGCCGGCGTGGCCGGGCTTGCACTGACGCTGCGGCTGCCGCCGCAACTCCGGGTCGCCCTGTTGACCAAGGGCGCGCTGGGTGAAAGCAACACCCGCTACGCGCAAGGAGGGCTTTCGGCGGCCGTCGGGGTCGACGACAGTTCTGAATTACATCTGGCCGATACGCTGGTCGCCGGCGCTGGATTATGTGATGTCGACGCCGTGCGCGAGCTGGTCGACGGAGCGCCCGAGGCGGTGCGCTGGCTGATCGAGCTCGGCGCCCAGTTCGACGCCGGTCCGGATGGCGTTCCCCTGCTCGGTCGCGAGGCGGCTCATAGCCGGCGGCGGGTGCTCCATGCCGGGGGCGACGCTACCGGAGCTGAAATCGAACGAGCGCTGGTGGCGCGGGTGCATGAAGACCCGCGGGTCGATGTCTACGCCGGTGCTTTCGCGCTTGATCTTATCGTGCGCGGCGGGCGCTGCGCGGGCGTCGTCGCCGAATTGACTCCGGGCGCGCCACCGGTGCGGCTGGAGGCGCCAGCCACCGTGCTGGCGGCCGGCGGCGCCGGACAACTATGGGCGACCACATCCAATCCACCCGGAGCCACCGCCGATGGCGTGGCGATGGCGCTGCGCGCCTGCGTGCCGGTAGCCGATCTGGAATTCGTGCAGTTCCATCCCACGGTGCTGGCGATGCCGAACGCTCGCCCGTTTCTCATCACCGAAGCGATCCGGGGCGAGGGAGCCTGGCTGCGCGGCGCGCATGGCGAACGCTTCATGGTCGATCTGCACCCGTTGGCCGAACTGGCCCCGCGTGACGTGGTGGCGCGCGGCATTCAGCAGCAGATGGCGGCCGACGGCGCCCGATCGGTCTGGCTGGATCTGCGCCATCTCGACGCCGCCGCGATGCGCGAGCGCTTCCCGACCATTCGCGCCGAACTGGCTCGCCGCGGTTTGGATCTGGCAACCGACCTGATTCCCGTCGCCCCCGCCGCGCACTATTTCATTGGCGGGGTCATCGCCAATGGCGACGGCCACACTGCGCTGCCCGGTCTGCTCGCCGTTGGCGAGGCCGCCTGCACCGGCGTGCACGGCGCTAACCGGCTCGCCAGCAACTCGTTGTTGGAGGGACTTGTCTTCGGTATCCGCGCAGCCGAAGAGATCGGCCACGAGGTTTCGCCGGCAGCTTCGGCGGTGGATCCGGCGGTGCTGTCTGCCGCCCCGGCGGCGCCCAAGGTCGATGCGGCGCCCGTAGCGATTGCGGAGCTGCGCGCGCTGCTGCAACAGACGATGAGTCGCCACGTCGCCGTGGTGCGCGACGCAGCCGGGCTGCGCGCGGCCGCTGATGAATTGGCCGCGATCGACCAGGCGCTGCGTGAAACCAACGCGATCGGTCGTGCGGCGTGGGAAACGCGCAACATGGCGCTGGCCGCTCGTGCCGTAGTGGCTGCCGCCGCGCACCGTGAGGAAAGCCGCGGCGCGCATTTCCGCGACGACTTCCCGGAGCCCGACCCGGCGCTTGCCGGCCGTCACTCGCTCTTTGTGGATGATGCATGGCAATTCGGCACGCTTGAAAACGGCCGATCCAAGTCGGTGCTGGCCCGGCCGTGATACACGCGGGAGGCCGTCGCGGGCGCAACGACCTCCCACACTCCTGGAGCTCCTATCTCACTGGGGCTAACCACTCGGCGCCAATGTAGCCGTGCACTTCGTCGCCGCCCAGCGAGAAGGTGACCGGCCCCCATTCGTGGCCATCCGCCGCCACTGGCGGTTCGTCCAACCTCAAGCGGGTTCCGGCGGGCAGGCTGCCCAGCGGCTCGCCGTCGATCGCCGGGGCCGCCCGCACCAGCAGGCCGTCCCCGACCACCCGGGCGTCTGCTCCTGGCTCCAGCCGCACTTCCTGTCCTACGACGAACGGCGGCAATTCGCCGCGAGTGGCCAGCAGCGCCCCGCCGACCGCGAGATCGAGCAGCGCCAGCACGCCCACGGCCAGCCACAACAGCCGATCAATGCGGGGCTGTGACCAACCGGGCGCGCCAGTCGGCCGCGCACCGGCGCCGGCATCACGAACGTCTTCATCTGCGGAAAAAGCACGCGCCGCACGATCGACATGTTGCGTCGTCGCCCACTGGTTGTCGGTGCGGCGCAGCGGGCGGTGCGTCGCCTCCAGCGGCTGCTGCGGCTGCGGCAACTCCACCGCGAGATCGCCCTCCACCCCGCTGCGATACAGCCGCGCGAAGGTCGGCGCATCGCTGTAGCGCATGCCCGGATCGCGCGCCAGCGCCCACGTGAACGCATCGTCGATCCAGGGCGGCAGATTCAAATCGGGTCGCGCTTCGGACGGTGGCAGCGGCGTCGAATGAAGACGCGCAGTGATGACATCGTTCAGCGTCTGTCGCACGCTCGGGTCGACAAAGGGTGGACGACCGGTGAGCAACTCATAGGCGACGCATGCCAGCGCGTAGAGATCGGCGGCGCCATCGACCGGGTCGCCGCAGGCCTGCTCCGGCGCGAGGTACGCGGCGGTGGCGACGGTGCGCCCGGCCGCCGCTTCCTGCGGGCGGCCGGCTGGCTGGGCCAGACCGAGATCGATCAGCTTGAGCACCCCATCCTCAGTAACAAGCAGGTTTTCCGGTTTGATATCGAGGTGAACCAGCCCCTGCTCGTGGATGTGCCCGAGTGCGGACGCCGCCTGGTCGAGGATCGGCACGATCTCTTCCGGCGATAGCGGCGCTCGCTCGGCGATGATGTCGCGCAGGGTGCGCCCCTCGACGAACTCGAGGATCACCCAGAGCGTGGACCGCTCCTCGACAAAGGCCTCCACGCGGACGATGTTGGGGTGATTGAGAAAAGCCACGAGGCGCGCCTCGCGCCGAAAGCGCGCCCGAATGTCGGGATCGTTGCGATACTCGACGCGCAAGGTGCGGGCCGCAACAGTCGCGCGGGTGCGGCGGTCGAATCCGCGGTAGACCAGGCAAAGTCCGCCCGCCGCGATTGGCCGCGCGAGATCGATGTCGTAGCGCCCGCCGACTGTCGCCCGGGCGCCAGCGCCGCTCCCCGCTTCTACATCCTTCGCGACCATTCCGTTCCAGTGGGGCGATGCGCGCACAATCCGGCGGATCGGCCCGCCAGCACTGCTAAATCTACCATCGGTTGCCGGATCGGCCATGCGCCGGCCACGGCGAGAACATGCCGCCGAGCGTAACCAACCCGCACCGTATGCCTGTGGCTCCCGGCATCCCGAGCGTCAGGCGCGGCGCTCCGAATCGAACCACGCGTTTGGGGGGATGTCGGTCAGGGGAGCGGCGGCTCTGGTTCGGCGGAACCGCCGGCGCGCATGCTCTGCACCGCCTGCATCAGATCGTCGAGATCGGTGAATTGCCGATAGACGGAAGCAAACCGGATATAGGCCACTTCGTCGAGGTCCTTCAGTTCGCGCAGCACCGCCTCGCCGATGGTCGTGGAGGGGGCCTCAGCCGTGCCCAACGCCAGCAATCCGGCCTCGACGCGGGCGATGAGCGCATCGATGTCCGCTTCACCGACCGGGCGCTTGGTGAGCGCCACCCGCAATTTCTGCCGCAATTTCACCGGGTCGAATGGCTCCCGCCGACCATCTTTCTTAACGATCATCAACGCCACGTCTTCGACCCGCTCGTAAGTGGTGAAGCGGCGATTGCAGGACGGACACTCGCGGCGGCGCCGAATCGACACGCCGCCACCCACCTCGCGGCTGTCGACCACGCGGGAATCGCCGGCGCGGCAGTAGGGACATCTCATGTGCTGGCGCGGATGCCTCCGTCGTTCACCGGACCCTCTTAGCGTTCGCGCAGAAACTTGATGATCGACGACTCGGCCACCCACTC